>NZ_JAMPJY010000013.1:0-145050 GCF_039961875.1 Trichocoleus sp. ST-U2
CGCCCGTCTGAAGGCGCTCGGATTGAGGACTTTCAACTGTTGGTAGAGCATGAGCAGATTCAGTAACGCTTACCTACTTTTGGCTCATTTTCTTGATTCATGCAAGAGGTCTAATAAATCCCGTGCTAGAAGAAAAAGTTATCCCCGTGCCGTCTTGTTCTGACCATAACCAGAGCTGCCCGAATATATTACCTTCTCGGTTTCCTGTCTCTGAACCAGTTGGGGGCATGATGACGATTTCCCCAGTTTTATTCCGTTCAATGCGTAAGTTGCGGTTAATTTGACAGAACTCAAAAAACTGTTCGTCTGTCATTGGCATTGATGGCGGAATTCGCACAACTAGGGGAGAAGAAAGCATTCTGGATTTCCTCGATTCAGTTAGAGTGGGCAACGCCTACTCCAAAATTTTACTGTTGGCTCACTCAAACCAATGAAAATAGCCTGACGGACGATTAGCTTTCGACCCATCAGGCTATTGTTAATTATCTAGTGAGCGATCGCGCACAGCGATCGCTCACTTACCCACTCAAAACTATTTGTCCGGTTGGGGAGTCATCCGCAGGTAAGGCTTGATTTCCGTGTAACCTTTAGGAAATTTCTCTTTTAACACTTCCGGATCTTTTAACGAAGGAACGATTACACAATCGTCTCCCTCTTTCCAGTTAACTGGAGTGGCTACGCTATAGTGATCCGTCAGTTGCAGCGAATCGATTACCCGCAGCAATTCATCGAAGTTACGTCCGGTGCTGGGCGGGTAGGTGAAGGTGAGACGCAGTTTCTTCTGCGGATCGATGACGAAGACCGATCTAACCGTTACGGTGTTGGCGGCGTTGGGGTGGATCATGTCGTAAAGGTCAGAGACCTTCTTATCCGGATCTGCCAGAATTGGGTAGTTAAGACCAACACTCTGAGTTTCTTCGATATCACCGACCCAACCTTTGTGGGAGTCAACATCATCGACGCTAAGTGCGATCGCCTTCACGTTGCGCTTGTCAAATTCTGGCTTGAGACGAGCGACTTCGCCAAGTTCTGTGGTGCAAACGGGCGTAAAGTCTGCGGGGTGAGAAAATAGCACTACCCAGCTATCGCCAGCCCACTCATAAAAGTTGATTTGACCGTGTGTAGAATCCTGAGTGAAGTCGGGTACTTGGTCGCCTAATCTAAGAACCATATCGGATTTCCTGTGAACTACCTTGAGGAACGATCTTCTATATTGCCACAAAACCCCAGTTTCCCGGTCGGAGTTTAGCTCTTTATTAAGATTTGGGAAAACTAGCCAACTTCCAATTGTTCCAGAGTTGAGGTGGAGTGGGTACCGAGAGGTAATAAGATGAGAGGATAGAAAACAAAAATTAAACTAATAGTTGAGGACATGGTACCCTCAATCATGCTGTGTCAGGAGGATTTAAGTTTATGAAACGATTGGTTCGTCTGCTGACAGTGTTGGCTATGTTGGTGAGCTGCTTAGGATGGATGGGGCTGCCCAAAAGCGCTATTGCAGCCGATTTGACGGGTGTAGCACTGCACTCTTCATCAGTGTTGGCAGCAGTCGAGGCACCCCTCCGGAATCGGGCGGACGATAAGCTAGCCACCGAGTTCGGGAAAAAGATTGACTTGAACAACACCAATGTGCGAGCGTTTCGGCAATATCCAGGGCTGTACCCCACTCTGGCTCGCAAAGTTGTCGATAATGCACCTTACAAGAAAGTAGAAGATGTCCTGCAAATTCCAGGGCTAAGTGACGGTCAAAAAGAACGGCTTCAAGCGAACCTGGATAATTTCACGGTGACAGAAATAGAATCAAGCTTCGTGGAAGGTGGCGATCGCTATAACAACGGCTACTACTAAAGCGCTTTAGTGATTTACTAACCGTGGTGAGTCGTGACTATCCGGGAAAAGATTCTGCAAGCTGGGTGAGATCAACTTAACCTTGCATTCAGAATCTAGACCCTCAAAAGAACCTTCGCCCCTAACGACTCGATTTTCATCACCCACTCCATTAAGGAGTGGGTTATTTATTATGAGTGGAAGTATTAAGGAACTTATCGTTGAACTCTATAAACTTAAAATCTTTATCCCAGCAGGAAATACCCATCCAGTTTGATGTCTTGGTAGTAGGCGCAGGTGCAGCAGGACTTTATGCAGCGCTTTGTCTACCAGACTCGTATCAAGTTGGTTTGATTACAAAGGATACTCTGCCCCTTTCTGCCAGCGACTGGGCGCAAGGCGGCATCGCGGCTGCAATTGACCCGACAGACTCATCTTTGCTGCACATTGAGGACACAATGCGGGCAGGGGCGGGTTTGTGTGACAAAGAAGCCGTACAGTTTCTTGTAGAGGAGGCTGCATCCTGCATTGATTCGCTAGTGGATATGGGCGTTGCCTTTGACCGCAAAGGAACCTATCTCGCTTTGACCTTAGAGGCGGCTCATTCTCGTCCCCGCGTGCTTCATGCTGCCGATACGACGGGTCGCGCAATGGTGAGTACCTTAACCGAACAAGTGCTGCGTCGTCAGAATATCCAGATTATCTCTCAAGCATTTGCCCTAAGTCTGTGGCTCAATCCTGAAACTGGTGAGTGCCAGGGAATTTGCCTGGTTTACCAAAATCAGATTAGCTGGATAAGGGCGGGTGCGGTGGTGCTGGCGACAGGCGGCGGAGGTCAAGTATTTGCTCAAACGACAAATCCATCGGTCAGTACGGGAGATGGGGTAGCGATCGCGTGGCGTGCTGGGGCTATCCTGCAAGACTTAGAATTTGTCCAATTTCACCCTACAGCCCTCACCAAGCCGGGTGCGCCTCGTTTTTTGATTAGTGAAGCAGTCCGGGGGGAAGGCGCTCATCTGGTCGATTCCCAAGGACGACGATTTGCCTTTGATTACCATCCCGCGGGTGAACTCGCACCGAGAGATGTTGTCAGTCGAGCGATTTTCAGCCACTTGCAGCAAATCGCAGCCGACCCTGCGACAGGCCACGTTTTCTTGGATTTGCGCCCAATTCCCGAAGAAAAGATTCGCCACCGTTTCCCTAACATTATCCAGGTGTGTCAGCGGTGGGGGATTGATGTCTTTCAGGAGCCAATTCCGGTTGCGCCAGCAGCTCATTACTGGATGGGAGGCATCGCCAGCGATTTAATGAATCGTACCTCGATTCCCGGTTTATATGCGATTGGGGAAACAGCTAGTACTGGCGTTCACGGTGCCAATCGTCTCGCCAGTAATTCCCTCCTGGAATGTTTGGTGTTTGGTGCCCAACTGGCTCATTTAGAAAGCAGTCAGAAGCAAGAAGGAAAGACTCGAAAGGATCAAACAGCAAGGATGCAGGATGAAACAACACAAGAAAAACCAGACAGTGGAAGCATGGGAGAACTTTCCCCTTTGACTCTCTCTCATCCCTCATCATTCATCAGCGATTCGACCGAACGAGACAAAATTGAAGCTTTACGGCAAGATTTACCGCGCTTAGTGTGGCAAAGTGCTGGAATTTGTCGATCGCAAGAGGTTTTAGAGAATGCGATCGCTCAAATCGAAGTTTGGCAACAGGAATTTGCTGCTCTGTCTCTAAGTCAGTACCTGATGAATTTAATCCCCGGTCAGCGTGCTAGTTTCGACTTACCCGATGCCGACCAACAACTGCGAACTTGGGGAGAAACTCACAACTTACTAGATGTGGCGTATCTAATTCTCAAAAGTGCTGCTTTTCGCACAGAGAGTCGAGGCGGACACTACCGAACTGACTTCTCTCAAACCTCGCCAAACTGGCAAGTTCACACCTTAGTTCAACATCAGCATTGGTGGAAATCTCCCCCTCTGCAAAACTAAACAGTTCTAAGAAAGAACAAACTTCTTTATCCTTGCCTTTTAACTTTTACTTGACCTTTACCTTTGCCTGGTTCAGCGCGTTCCTGCACCAGTGCCATCGCCAGCAGGAGGGCCGTTATCTTTCGGTTGAAATGCTTTCCCTTCCCCGCCAGATTTTAGTAAATTCTGGGTCTCAGCAGCACTCCAGAAGCTGTTTGACGGGCTGTTGTTGGGAAGAGTGGGGTCGATTCTGGCAGACACCATCTGGGGGCTGAATAGTTGCAACCCAATCAGTAAAGTTGCTGTTCCTGTGAATCGAAAGTAATTACTCATAACACCCGTTACAGTTCCTAGACTTTTGGGAGTGCCACTTTTGGGAGTGCCAGTAATATCAGTATATCCACTGAAAACCTCAGTAGCCAGTACCTTTATCAAATCTTTTTCTTTACGTTCTCTTCATGAAAACTTGAGCTTCTACAAAGAATTTGTAAAGTTAGAATCTGTAGTAAGGTATGCTAAACAAAGCTGTGGAAGTTGTTCGAGTGATTTTCTGACAATAGCAGGCGTTTCTGTGTAGTGGTCAACTAAACGTTTATTTGTAAGTTTAGTATTCAGTATTTTCAACGATAGATCTGGCAATGAATCCGGAAAATTTTCATAAGCTTAATATTTCGTATTTTTATTTTCTCGAAAAAGTTATTATCAAATCAAAAATGATTTAGGCTCTTCCTTTGGTATTAATTGGTAAAAGTTTGATTGAAGCTTTCAAGACAGGTGTTATACCTTTCATTTTTGGAGACTACATATCAGATATCCCCAGTCCTCTTTTAAAGGGGGACAATAGATGTCTCCATTGCAGACATGAAGTAAAATCGTCAGGACTTACGCATCTGTCACAAGCAATGGCGCGGCTATGCGTGCCGAGCGCCCAAGTAGAGGACAAACATGGTTCTATCCTCAGCTCATGACGCATCCCAAAAAAGTAGGCGGATTCACACCAAACTCTATTAAGTGAATTATCAAGGCGAAAAGCACAAGGCAGCACTGGTAAAGACTGTGTTTAAGAAAGGGCAGTTTCAGCGCTGGGTGTAGAGGTTCCAGCGATCGCGCCTTTTCACGCTTAGGATGGCAGGGCAAACTGGGATATACCTACCAAAGCAAATAAACTCTTGAGAGTCGATGAGTTTATCCGAAGAACCTGTAAACGATAGCTGCTGTTCAAAATGGCAGCAGTTCATCAGATGTTTCAGTTAGAGGTTCAGTATCAGCGTTACCAAATCCAGCTCTAACAACCTAGATCGAGACTGGATTGGAGTTCGCTGTACAGGAAAGCGCAGCATAAATTATTGTCTTTTTACCTAAATTTGCTCTGATTTGGCACAGAAACCCGTCTAGTAATCGTTAAGACAAACATCAACACCAAAAGCTGGACTTGCCAAGGCAAAAAGAGCAAACATAGAATCAAACTGACAGATGCTGCTGATGCAGCAAGCATGGCAACTTCATCGTGAGAATTCTCAAAGATAACGAAGGCTGATGCTATCGAGATTGCTAAAGGGATTAAAAAAAGCAAGGACATATCCAAAACCTCTTGAAATCGAATATGCAGGCTACTTGTTGTCAAGTTGCCCTGTTTAGGGTCATTCCATCAAGCTATTACCATGTTTCCCTCCTCACCTCCTTTACACATCACCCTAATGGGTAAACTTTTCTTAGGAAAAATACAGGGGATCGTCTGAGGGATTAGTATAGATCGAATTTAAATTTTACGCCCTAAGTCGCCGTCAATTTATAAAAACAAATTTAAATAAGAACGATAACGGCTATCAAATATAGCATTGTTGCGACCAAAACTACTGATACTATTTTGGGCGAATTTCGTTTAAGTAGCAGCTACGCTGGAGAAATTCAACTAACTATAGCAATCCTATTTGAGTTGTGGAATGCCAGCCCTTCAGCTTCTCAACTTCTCTAAGAAGCCGGGGAGCAAGGCTTCATGAATCCTTGAGGACTGCTATAGGTAGCAGGGATAGGAAGGAGGGGAGTTTTTTCAGTCAATCAGGCGAGAAAGCTCAATCTGCACACACTGCTTGAGAGATAAGCGATTTGGGTAGACAAAGTACAGCTCAAGTAAATACAAAGCTAACAGAAGCGATCGCTTAGTGTGTCTCTCAGTCTCTCTTGACGTCTAGGCTGTACGTAGGTTTCAAGGTATTGCTTTATCTGGATTGACTGCAAGCATCCTTCAACCCCCTTGATAAGGACTCTCGGCTAATCGCTCCCCCAAAATGTAAAGTTTTGTAACAACTTTTTTGGTGGTGAGGGGTGTGACCCCTCAGTGGGGTATATTGAATTTAGTAGATGCACCCTGATGATCGACGCCCTCAAGTTTTTGTTGGGCGTTTTTTGTTTTTAGGGGAGTAGCGATCGCGCAGGCTATGGGCGGCTACTCGGTTCTTTGAAGCTGGTAGAAGCAGCTTCTGGTAGTAATGTCATTTTGTTGTGCAAATCGTCTGCAACAGTTCCTTAACCCCCGCAATGGACGCACCGCTACACTACCTACCAAGGTGGGTAAAGAGGAAGCCCTGATGTAGCCGCTAATAAAGTGAAGGGGGATAACGCGCGACAGCCAGAACGTTTGGCTTTTTGAGGAGCGATTGAGAAGTTTTATAACAATCTTTTATTAGGGGTGGGGGGTGTGACCCCTCAGTGAGGTATATTGAATTTAGTAGATGCACCCTGATGATCAACGCCCTCAAGTTTTTGTTGGGCGTTTTTTGTTTGACTTAATACTCGTAACCGCAAGTTAATTTCCCTCCGCGCTTGCGGGGAGGGGTTCCAGGAAGTTCAGCCCCAGAGTCTTCTCAAACGGCGAAAAGCAATAAGATACAGCTTGTAAAAATTTCTTTTGACGCTGTAAGCGCAAGGCAATGTGCGCTTACAGAGCTAGCTAGGAGAATAGGCGTTACCCACGCTCGCGATAATTAGCGGCGTCTGCCACCAGAACCAAACGATCCCCGACTACGACTGGGACGCGATCGCGATCCGCTGCCAAAACTGGGACTTCTATTCGCGCGGCTGGGAGTCGATCCGTTAGAGCGACGCAGCGTGCTGGAACCATAACCCGATCCAGTAGAACGGTTTCCGCTTTGCGGGACTCGACGAATGCTGGTCGGTTGACTGGATGAAGGCGATCTTAAGCGCCCAGTGGTCCGCAAGGTTTGACGATTTCTAACAGCTGGTGGCGGTGCTTGGTAGCGGGTTTGGTATTGCTGAACCGCTTGACTATAAGTGTTGCCGTATCCGCCGTAACCTCTCATAATTCCGCCCGGTTGATACACTGGCGGCATATAGTAACGCGGCGTAAACAACAAACTGCCTACGGCTTGACCTGCCAATGCTCCTGCAAAAGGTGCCCAGAAGCTTGACTGCTGACGCACGACCACGGTCTGGGGTTGACCTGTTTGAGGGTCGGGTCGCGTTTCAGTGACGTTGTGAACGTATTCAATTTTGAAGTCTTCTGGAATGTGCAGAGATGCCTGACCGTTAGCTGCTTTCACATAACCCTTCTGACCAGACTTAATTTCTTCGTCTGTCAGACGTGCCATTTGCAAATCTGTAGAGCGATAAACAGCGGGCGTGCCCGGAGGGGTATTGAGCAACATGAGGGTGTATTCCCCATCGGCATCATTGTAGGTTGCCTGCTGGACTGGATATTGTCCATCAGGCAAACGACTTTGAGTGGTCGTTGTCTTAAAGTCCCGATTCTGAGATGGGGCTTGGGTTGTGGTTGAGGGACTACCACAAGCTACCGTTGTGAAGCACAACGTCAGGGACATGAAAAGAATGGTCAATCTACGTAACATAAACGGATGAATAATTTTGATGAGGAAGCTATTAGCCATTAAAGGGGAATCTAAAGAGGAATCAGTTCTGGAAAATTCAGCAACAATTGATCGTTTGTGAGTTCATCACCCAACTGCGCTGGAGAAAAGTGAACTTGTATTGCTCGCAGCCTTTCCTGATAGTGCAGATTAACCAAGGCTTTTAGACCTTCTTTAAGCGCACTAAGATTGGCGAGATCGCCTTCGAGTACCGGAAGTTCCCCCTCATAAGCCACCGTAATCATCACAATCAAGTTGCGAGTGACTGGCAATGACAAGGGTTCATTTCCGTGAGAGGGTTGGCTGAAGTCTGGTTCGCTCAAATAGCGCTCAGCAGAGTCTGTGAACAATTCATTCACATAGTCTCCAGCTTCACCTTCATTCCAGAAAACGTCGCCTTCATTCGCTGCGGATTGCCAGTAAGTATCGTACTGTAAGAGGTTCTGACAAATTTCAACCAGTCCTTCGCCCAAAATTTGCAGATCCCCGTCAGCTTCGACGGCTTCTCTAGCAGCACGATTTAAAACTCCCAACAGAGGCGCAACCTCTGCACCTGCTAGATGGACAAACAAACGACAGACTACAAAGCGGCTTTTGCCACTGATTTGATTGAAGCGATCGCGCCAAGAAGTCATGACTTATCTTGCTACCAAATGCCAATCTTAGTCAATTGAGCTACTTTTTTACTTTACTCGGTGGGTGCGATCGCAGCCGTCTACCCTCAGAATGGTTTGACTGCTCTAGCTGGGCTGGAGACTTCCTGGCCTTACAGGGTTGTATAAAGGCAATGTCACAGTGCAAGTGGTTCCCATCCCGACTTCACTCTTTACTGTAATTGTGCCGCCGTGTAAGTCCACACACTTCTTAGTCACGGTTAGTCCTAATCCCGAACCAGCGACATCTCCAACATTTTCCCCTCGATAGAACGGCTCAAATAGATGAAGTTGGTCTTCTAGCGGAATACCAATGCCTTTATCCCTAATTTGCAGAGTTGCCTCTTGGCGATCGCAAACGAGGGAAAAATGAATATGACTGCCTTGGGGGGAGTATCTAATCGCATTGGAGAGTAAATTGGTAACAATCGAGCGCAGAAGTTTTTCATCGATTGCTGAGTTTGGGCTATCTCCCTGGCTGACAAATATTATTGAATTCTTACTACCTGCAATTAACCGCATTTCTTCAGTTAAGTAGTAGCAAAGCTTTTTGATGTCAATAGACGCAGGATTAAATTCTAGTTTCCTGGCTTCCGCTCTATTGATGATTAGAATATCTTCTAATAGCTGAACCATGTGTTTGGCACTGGTTTGAATCCGAGCAATATTTTTCAATAATTTCTCTTTTGACCATCGCTCGAAGGAATGTTCTAAGGATTGCGAAGAGAGTAAAATCGTGCTGATTGGAGTGCGAAATTCATGGGAAACCATTGAAAAAAAGCGCATCTGAAGCTGACTGAGTTCTTTTTCTCTTTCTAGCGCCAGATGAATTTCTTCCGTTTTTTTAACATCGGTGATGTCTACTCCTGTACCTAGGATTTGTTCGGGTCTACCGTCAGCAGTTCTTGTAAAGACAACCTCACTGATATGAAACCAACGCCATTCACCCGTGGCGTTTTTCATCCGGTATTCTTTTTCGATTACTTGATCTTCTGTAGTAGTGGCAAACTCTTTGCTAAATTCCTCGATTTTAGCGAAATCTTCTGGGTGTAAAAAATCTGATAAAATCCGCGATCCGATTGCTTGAATTTCTGCCTGGGTGCATTGAAAAAAGTCTTCCGTTCGACGATTGGCATAAACATTACAATCTTGGATTATGTCATAAATGTAGAGCCAATTAGGAGTTGTATCGGCAATTTTCTGAATGAAACGTTGGCTTTCCTTCAGCGCTTCCTCGTTAGCTTTGCGCTCGGTAATGTCGATGCAGGTGCCAATGTAACCCGCAAAATCTCCTTCTGGGGTAAACCGGGGAACTCCTTTATCTACAATCCAACCGTATTCGCCATCAGCCTTTCTCAATCGATATTCTATACAAAAGGACATTCGGGAATTGAAAGCGGATAAGTAGCTATCTAAACAATGCTGAATATCTTCAGAATGCACGCCTTCCAACCAACTATTCCCAATTTCTTGTTCTAGAGTCCGTCCGGTAAAGTTTAGCCAAGTCTGGTTGAAAAACGTACAAAGTGCGTCTGGATCGGACATCCAGATCATAACGGGGGCGCTATCAGCCATCATGCGGAAGCGAGCCTCGCTCTCTCGCAGCGCTGCCTCTGCTTGCTTACGCATGGTGATGTCGCGTAACACTGATAGATTTCGCCCAGGAAGAAAATTAGCTCTAGCCGCATACTCAACTTCTCGCACGGTTCCATCTGGATGAAGGAGGCGCAATTCTCCGGTTGCCAGCCCTTGTTTTTGGAAGCTGTGCCACGCCTGTTCAAAATCGAAACTAGGCTCCAGAAAGTCTGCAATCCGCTTTCCCAAAAGTTCTGAAAGTTGCAGCCCCAGTAGTTGGCAGGCGGCTGGATTCGCCTCCACATAAGCGCCCTCGTCATCTGTAATTAATATCACTTCGAGTGCGCCCTCGAAGATTGCTCGCAGTTGTTCTTCCCTAGTACGGACGTCGGTAATATCCATCGCTGAGCCGGTAATGCCAATAACTTCCCCGGTGGGATTCCGCAACGGCTCTACGGTTAAATCGTAGTGGCGAACTTTTCCATTGAGTGTAATACACGTCTGTTGGCGCGTTCCAATTCCGCTTTCCAGCACCGGGCGTTTAATCGCTACCAGCTGTTGGGCATCTTCAGGCGAAAAGACTTCGGTTTCTAATTTTCCTAGTAAAACTTCGTCAACAACCCTTGAGGTGGGATGATGTACCCAGGTGTAGCGTAAATCAGTGTCTTGATTAAAGACAACGATGGGTGAATTTTTGAGCGCAATCCGAAAGCGTTCCTCACTAATTCTCAGTGCTTCTTCAGCAGCTTTGCGATCGCTAATATCGGTGGAAATACCACCAATTGCGTAGGGAATCCCTTCGGTGTTATGAATGAGAAACTTGAGCGATAAGTAAGTGCGGATACCGTCGGGGCAAGGAATAAGTTCTTCAAACTCAAAGGAACTTCCAGATTCAAGCACTCTTTTGTCGTTTGATACCAATCTATCTGCGATTTCCTTGGGAAATATATCGTAATCGTTTTTGCCGAGAACTTGCTCTCTAGTGAGGTGCAATAAATTTTCAAACTGGCGATTGACTAGAATGTGTCGGCAAGAAGTGTCTTTAAGGTAGATAATTGCTTGGGAGTTATCTAGAATTGCCTGGAGCCGTTGTTCGCTCTCTCGGAGAGCTAATTCTGCTTGTTGGCGTAGCGTAGCGTGCCGCAGGCGATCGCTGATATCGCGAGCAAAAAAACTAGCGTACTCCTTGCCCTTAAACTGCAAGTAATTGCCTGTCACCTCAATCGGGAATATCCTGCCATCTTTGCTACGATGATGCGACTCCAGGGAGAGAGAGCCGCGTTGCTTGATAGCTTGCCAAATATCTGGCCAGACTGCTGGGGGAATGTCCGGATTTACGTCATATAGACTCATCGAGAGTAATTCTTCTCGTGAATAACCGATGGAATGACAAAGGGCGTCGTTTACATAGACAAACCGCCCTTCCGGATTTATCCAAGCGATCGCATATACCGCCCGATCGACACAAAATTGGGTTAGATGTAACGCTTCTTCAGCTCGCTTGCGCTCGATAATTTCAGCCAGCAGCAATTCATTCGTACTAACGATTTCTGCGGTTCGTTCCTGAACTCTGATTTCTAGTTCCTCATTAACCTTTCTGAGTGCTTCCTCTGCGCGTTGACGCTTTGCATTTTCGCTATACAGAAGCAAGTAAACCCAGCATAAAAGCAAAAAAACCGAGCCTGTGCCAAGATAATGCATCAGGATTGTATTTTGAGCGCTGGTTGATACTGCTAGCGATCGCTGCTGTAAAAATGCTCGCTCATCATTCTGCATCTGCTGAATTAACTGGCGAATCTCACCCTGACGCTTTTGCTCCTCTTCAATCAGGGCAATCTGACCAGCCGCATCTTCATCATTGTTTTGTCGCAAGGAAACTAACTTTTCGACTACAGGGAGTTCCTTTGTCACTAAAGACTCAAGCACATTCAACTTTGTCTGTTGCAGGGAGTTATCGCCCGTCAACTTTCGGAGCTTTTGAATTTTCGAGCCAATTTCCGGACTAGCCGCGGGAGCGGTGTTTAGCCAAGTTTCGTCGCCCCTGAGGATATCGTTGCGTTCCTTTGCTTGAATATCTTTTAGCGTAGAAAGCATCTCATCAAGGTTCTGCACAACTTCTTCAGTGTGCTGTATCCATTCATGGCATTCGATCGGTTGAGTCATGCTCCAATACGAAGCTGTACTTGTTGCACCGAGTAGCAACAATGCCAACCCTAAACCGCTGATAATCATTGTTTTTTTAATAGGCCACTTCATCGCATTGTTTTCTTGCTAAGGTTACTGTTTATCCTGCGTTAATCGTCCGAATGATAGATGATATTCTATGAATAGGGCAGTTTAGCCAATTAGAGACTTTATCAATCATCTTTATTTCCCGTTTTTTATCAACTAAAAGCAATTTATGCAATGAGAATCCTTCTAATAGAAGATGATTTGCGTCTTGCAGAAGCTTTAGTAGAAGCTCTTACCGATCAAACTTATGTGGTTGATGTGGTGACAGATGGGGAAGCTGCTTGGGATCAAGTCCAAACCGTTACGTATGACTTAATTTTGCTAGATGTAATGCTGCCTAAGCTAGATGGCATAAGCCTTTGCCGTCGATTGCGCTCTCATGACTACAACCAGCCAATCCTCATGATCACTGCCCGTGACACTAGCGCAGATAAAGTCACCGGCTTAGATGCTGGAGCGGATGATTATATTGTTAAACCGATCGATCTGCCAGAGTTATTAGCCCGGATACGCGCTTTGTTGCGTCGAGGGAGTTCCTCAGCGTCTCCAGTGCTAGAGTGGGGCAGCTTGAGCTTTAACCCTAGTACCTATGAAGTTAGCTATGCTGAGCAATCTTTGCACTTAACCCGCAAGGAATATTCTTTATTGGAGCTATTCCTCCGCAATGGTCGGCGGGTACTCAGCCGCAGTAGCATCATTGAACACGTATGGTCTCTTGAGGAACCGCCAGAGGAGGAGACTGTTAAAGCCCATATTAAAAGCCTACGGCAGAAACTCAGAGCAGTAGGCGCACCGCCCGATTTGATTGAGACAATTCACGGTATTGGGTATCGCCTTAAACAGCTATCTTAATTTGATGCTTTGTAAACAGCAGCAAAATATTATTTGCAAAAGTTTACTGTTTTTTTCATTTCTTCTCGATTTCTTCCCGATTTCTCCTCTATTTTTTTACATTTGAGACGTAATCTTAGATTCAAAACAGGCTAGAGTCTGTTTCCCAATCTGACGACCTCCTTTTAATGCAGGCTGGGTTAGTCGGCATACGCTAGAAGCGATTAATCCAGTATGCTCTCTTTGCGCTATTAGATAGAACTGATATTAATCCAATAGAAGCTGAGTTTCCTGTTAATATTCATGCCTTGAGTTTGCAAAGCAGCCGATGTTAACAAAAACCTCTAAGCAAGATACCCGTAAACTTTATGGCTGGGGGAAATTATTACCTATTAGTCAGCCTATAAGTACTATTTTTGTCTCTTCATTTGCAAAGAAAGTAATTGAATTTTATCTGTGTTTTTACGTGAAAACTTCATAAATGAAATAAGAGAAAATCTCCAGTTTTAAAATTTGCCTTGGGCAACACCTTGATGTTTCTAAAAGTAATAATAGATATAAATTGGAAAATTAACTAAACAAAATCACAATTTTATTCGATAAAAAGTGAGGTTAAAATGGCTAATCGAACCATCAATTTAACAATGTTATGGGTTGCCGATGAAATTGCTCAAATCTTAGACAATGAACAAGAGTATTTTGAATACGGAGCTTTTTTAAATTCTAGATTATATAAAGAATTAATGACTTATACCCTGAGTCGAGTTCCTAACGTATACGCTGCGATCGAGGATGGCCAAAAAATTTCAGAGAAATGTAATCGCCGTTACTGCTCTGGAGAAAGAAAGCTGCACATAGAAACAGTAATTCGCCAAGGAATTTTTGAGATTCTCCAAAGGAAGAGAGATTGGATTAAACATCAACTTCCTAGCTCGTCTGAGCAGAGTTTTTCCCCATCTACTTGGTTTACCTAATTTGCAAAGGTTTAAAATGAAGAAAGCAAAAAAATTGAAAATGCGATCGCACCCTACTTGAATCAACAGGGCATTCCTTGCGATCGCATTCTTATTCCTGCCTACTCTTTGCTCAAGGAGCGCTCACCACGCCAATAGTTTGTGGAATTGTTCTTGGAGATGTAATATAATTTACACCCTGAGCAAGCAACTGTGAAGAGCCGCCACCATCGAGCATAACTACTTGATCTGCACCAAACTTTTTTAGTGTCTGTGCTGCATGAAACTGTGTTGAATCACTCGAATTAAAAATTAAAACTGTTTCGGAGATTCCATTAGAGTCTCTATCTAGGACTCCCATAAAAGTTCTACCTAAATTTTTGTTCATAAATTTATTCGCCTTTTCGCTTAAGCCAACAATGATATTGGGAGCTGAAGAAGAGTAAAGAGAGTTTTTACCATTAAAAACGCTAATTTCTGCACGATTATTCCAAACCGCAAGCATCAGCTTTTGGCTAGCAAATTCACTTTCGCCTGCATAGCCGTCACTCATAATGATTCTATTGGCTTTAACTGGAAAAGCTAAGTTAGTGATAGTGGCGGATTTAGTGTCATTTCTGAAAAACTGACCATTCGTTATCGAAAAAGCTTTTTTATTAAAAGAATAGAAATTTTTCCAGGCTTGTGTCAGCGTTTGGCGTCTCAACTTAGGATCGTTTCCTCCATAAGCGCCTTGTTTCTTACCGGGATTGGTAATCTCGCCATAAAGGAATTTGACAGACGCGCCTTGGCTCAAATCAACAACTTGCACATAATCAGATTTTTGGTTATAAAGCGTAACTCCTGGCGCACTTCTAATAGCTTTAAAACCAAGAGGAAAGAACTTTTGATTGCGATCGCTTTTAACAAATGGTGTTTGTGAGGAGATACCGTTTTTAGCATCCAACCCTAGAGAATGTTCCCGGTGAATAGAATTCGCGGCTACATAAGCAACAGGTAAAACGACAAAACCCCTCTGTGCGGTTTTTAAATACCTTAAGTCTGCGAAGGCGGAGTTCGTTGGTACTGTTGAGGCTGCTATTGGCTCGAACTTGGCTCGATCGTTCTCAGATTTAGACGCAGGAAGTTTGGGAGCGCTCAAGTGGATGCTTTGAGCGATCGCGCTAAAAATCAAATATGCAAACATGAACAATCTCTTCTCGAATTAATCTGGCTGACGATACCTGATTCGCTAGCGAAAGCTACATAGCGTTCGCGGCTGTCCTCCGAGCCGCTAATTCAGCCCCAAGTTGAATCGCTGCCTTCATACTGGTAGCATCGGCAATTCCCTGACTAGCGATATCAAAAGCAGTCCCGTGATCGGGGGAGGTGCGGATGAAGGGAAGACCGATAGAAGTATTCACCGCTCGGTCAAATGCCATCAGTTTAACGGGGATTAAACCTTGGTCATGATAGAGCGCCAAGTAAGCATCGTGAGCCGATGAGATGCCATTTGAACCGAACCAGGCTTGACCGGGCTTTACCCACATCGTATCTGGGGGAATTGGGCCATCCAGTTGCAGATCGGGTCGCCGTTGTTGCTCTAGCCAAGGGATTAACCAATCGATTTCTTCTCGTCCTAGTTGACCTTGTTCGCCACTGTGGGGATTTAATCCAGCGATCGCTATCTTTGCCTTTTCTATCCCAAAATCTGCTTTTAAGCATTCCACCAGCAAATCAAGCTTATTCGTCAGCAGTTGCGGTGTCAGCACCTCAGCGACTTGACGGAGGGGAATATGGGTAGTCGCAAGTAAAGTGCGGAGTGTCCAACCAGTATGCGGCGATCGCGCCACAAATAACATCCCAAAGCGCTGAACCCCGGAACGCTTGGCTAACAATTCTGTTTGACCCGGATAATCATATCCTGCGGCTTTCCAAGCAGATTTAGCAATCGGGCCAGTCACAATGCCTTGGAACTCACCCGAAAGCGTGTGCGCGATCGCTGTTTCCATATAAGCAAAGCTTGCCGCGCCACTCGCAGCATTCCCAGTCCCAATCTTGATTTGCCGCTCTATTTCCCCATCCAGCGGGACATCAAGAATTGATAACTGTGCCGGGTTTGCTAGCGGTGCTGACACCAACTCAGATGCCTCCCCACCCGCTTCTAAAGTCTGTGTAGGCAGGCTTTGTTCCTGTTGCTGGGAGCGGCACGGCACCGTGCCCTTACGTTGTCGGGTCAATCGATGATAAGTTTCTTGCAACAGTCCCCGACTGCCAACGACAGTAATCGCGCAATTTTCGGTAATCGGATCTGCCAACGCCTTCAGCACCACCTCTGGCCCAATCCCCGCCGGATCTCCCAGTGTTACCGCTAACCGAGGACGTTCTTGCCGTTGTGTGAGATTGGTAGGTGTTTGTGTAAAGAAAGTTTTCACAGCTTTCAGTTTAAAATACTCTAAACTTTTTAATTGATTCCGAAGGAGCCTACAACCGATGAGCGGTGAGATTTTTAATGCAGCTATATTGTCCTCTACCCTGATTTTAGTGGGTCTGGGTCTAGGCTTTTTGTTACTCAAAATCCAAGGCGGCGAAAACGAGTCCCTCTAAGGGCAACCCCTGAAAGCAAGGGCAAGCCACGCCGGGGCGTGTTCCATCAACGCGCCTAGCAGCTTGTCCGTTGCCATAAAAACGAATCGTTGATTTGTTCCTCGCCCGTTGCTTTGTCATCTGGCGAGAGTTTACTATTGGGCATTTTTATAGGATTAGCGAATGGCAATTGAGGTGCGCGATCGCTCTGATTACTAGTTTTGTAAACTTTCTTTGCGTTAATTCTGAGATTTCTGATAACATCTTATAGAAAGTTTAAGATTCCTTACTAATTACTAGATGACTTTATTAATTGTCGGTGCCACCGGCACCCTGGGCAGACAGGTGGCTCGTCGGGCAATAGAAGAGGGCTATCAAGTTCGCTGTCTGGTACGAAGTGCGAAGAAGGCGGCATTTTTAAAAGAATGGGGCGCTGAGTTAGTCGGCGGCGATCTCACCAATCCTGAAAGCCTGAAAGCAGCCTTTGAAGGTGTCACAGCCGTGATTGATGCGGCAACTTCACGACCGACAGACGCCACTAGTATCAAACAGGTAGACTGGGATGGCAAAGTAGCGCTGATTCAAGCCGCCAGCGCTGCCAAAGTAGATCGTTTTATCTTCTTTTCCATCTTGGATGCTGAAAAGTATCCCAATGTCCCGTTGATGGAAATCAAGCGGTGTACGGAGCTTTTCTTAGCAGAATCCGGGTTAAATTACACCATTTTGCGACCTTGCGGCTTTATGCAAGGGCTGATTGGTCAGTATGCAGTGCCGATCTTAGATGGACAAGCTGTATGGGTGACAGGGGACACCTCTCCGGTGGCTTACATGGACACTCAGGATATTGCTAAGTTTGCAATCAAAGCCCTGAAGGTTCCGGAAACTGAAAAGAAAACCTTCCCGATTGTCGGTTCTCGCGCTTGGGGTGCTTATGAAATCATCCGCCTGTGCGAACGTCTTTCTGGGCGAGAATCCAAGGTGACGCGGATGCCTTTGGGCTTACTGCGGACAGTGCGACGGATCGCTCGCTTTTTTGAATGGGGCTGGAACCTAGCAGATCGGTTGGCTTTTGCCGAAGTGGTAGCGACCGGCAAACCCCTGAATGCGTCGATGGATGAGGTTTATCAAGTCTTCGGGATAGACCAAGGTCAAATCACGACTTTGGAGGCATACCTGCAAGACTACTTCAGTCGCATCTTGAAAAAACTCAAGGAAATTGATTACGAAAAATCAAAAAATAAAAAGCAGAGTAAAAAGAAAATGCCCTATACCTCTTGAACTGATTACAGCCTCAAAGCAAAGTGAGTTGTTAGTTGTTGGTTTTTAATAGGTTACATACCTAAAAACCAATCCTCGATCGCTAACAATTAAGAATGAACTACTACCGGACTCGAAGCGTGCCCAAAGCAGGGATTATATACAATGACACCAAACCTGTAGCTTGTCGCGCTGCAACAGAGTTAAAAGACAAGCTGACAGCCGCTGGTTGGGAAGTTTGCATGACAACAGGTTCCGGTGGGATTTTGGGATATTCTCGCCCCGATCGTCCGGTATGTCATACTCCAATCGATTCCCTGGCTCCCCCCGGCTTTGATGAAGAGATGAAATTTGCCGTGGTGTTAGGGGGAGATGGCACGGTTCTAGCGGCATTTCGCCAAGTGGCACCTTGCGGGATTCCCTTGCTGGCGGTGAATACTGGGCACATGGGTTTTCTCACTGAAGCTTATGTGAACCAGATCCCGCAAGCGCTGGAAATGCTCATGGCTGGGGAGTATGAAGTCGAAGAGCGGGCGATGCTCGCGGTGCAACTATTTCGCGATAATGTCCGGCTGTGGGAAGCGCTGTGCCTGAATGAAATGGTGATTCATCGGGAACCGCTCACCAGTATGTGCCATTTTGAGGTGCTGATTGGGCGTCACGCGCTGATGGATATTGCCGCAGACGGGGTGATTATCTCGACCCCGACTGGCTCGACGGCTTACTCGTTGAGTGCTGGGGGGCCGGTGGTGACGCCTGGGGTGCCGACATTACAGCTAGTACCGATTTGTCCTCATTCACTGGCGTCTAGGGCATTGGTGTTTGCAGATAGCGAACCTGTGACAATTTTCCCCGCAAATCCTAACCGACTGGTAATGGTGGTGGATGGGAATGCTGGATGCTATGTATTGCCAGAAGATCGGGTGTATCTGGAGCGATCGCCTTTTTCAGCTCGATTCATCCGCTTGCAATCCCCTGAGTTTTTCCGAATTTTACGAGAAAAACTCGGTTGGGGTCTGCCTCACATTGCTAAACCGACATCGGTTGAATTGCCTTAAAAAAAGCCAGGAGTCATGAGTTATTCGTGATTTCCCAACGAATGACCCATGACCCATCAGCCGGACGAATTACAAAAGTTAACATAAACCAAGCCGTTAATCTCCAGCTTTGGGTATCCCCCCTCTGATAGACTTCTAACTGGAATCGCCAGATGAAACGACGCTAAATCAAGCAGTTGAGAGGATAATTTTTGTGGAAAACACGCTGGGATTAGAAATTATAGAGGTAGTTGAGCAAGCTGCGATCGCATCCTCCCGGTGGATGGGAAAAGGCGAAAAAAACATCGCTGACCAAGTCGCGGTGGAAGCCATGCGGGAGCGGATGAACAAAATTTATATGCGGGGTCGGATCGTCATCGGTGAAGGCGAACGGGATGATGCCCCCATGTTGTATATCGGAGAAGAAGTTGGTATCTGTACCCGCGAAGATGCCAAAACTTATTGCAACCCAGATGAATTAATTGAGATTGACATTGCCGTTGACCCCTGCGAAGGCACCAACCTCGTTGCCTACGGTCAAAATGGTTCAATGGCAGTTCTGGCAATTGCTGAAAAAGGCGGTTTGTTTGCCGCTCCTGACTTTTACATGAAAAAGCTGGCAGCGCCCCCAGTGGCACGCGGTCATGTTGATATTAACAAGTCCGCCACCCAAAACCTAAAGATTCTCGCAGAGTGCCTGGGTCGCTCGATTGAGGAACTGGTGGTCGTAGTGATGGATCGCCCTCGTCACAAAGAACTAATTCAAGAAATCCGGCAAGCGGGAGCCAGAGTGCGACTGATCAGCGATGGTGACGTTTCTGCTGCCATCTCCTGCGCCTTTGCCGGTACCAATATTCACGCTTTGATGGGAATTGGTGCTGCACCCGAAGGCGTCATCTCAGCAGCCGCTCTGCGCTGTCTGGGTGGACACTTCCAAGGTCAGCTGATCTACGATCCAGATGTGGTGAAAACTGGATTGATCGGAGAGAGCAGAGAGAGCAATATCGCACGGCTTAATAGCATGGGCATCACAGACCCAGACAAAGTTTACAGTGCTGAGGAACTCGCCTCTGGCAAGACAGTTCTGTTCGCAGCTTGTGGTATCACTCCTGGTACGCTCATGGAAGGCGTGCGGTTCTTCAAGGGTGGGGCACGGACTCAAAGCTTGGTCATTTCCAGCCAGTCGCAGACCGCCCGCTTTGTTGATACAATCCACATGTTTGAAGAGCCGAAGCAACTGCAATTGAGGTAGTCTGCGGATAATCGGAAATCGGGTTGCAGGTTGTAGGTTGCAGGTTGAAGGTCGTGCAGGTTAACTTTCAACCTTCAATCTTCACCCTTCAATCTTCAATCTTCTAATCTTTTAACCATCAACCCAATAAGCAATTAGTAATTAGCAATTAGCAAATGAATATTGCAGTCGTAGGTCTTAGCCATAAAACAGCGCCGGTTGAGATTCGGGAAAAATTAAGTATTCCAGAGCCAGCGTGTGAAGGTGCAACTCTTGCCCTCATGAGCTACCCCCACATTGCAGAAGTCGCGATTCTTAGCACCTGCAACCGCCTGGAAATTTACATCGTTGCTCATGAAACCGAACAGGGCGTTCGGGAAGTCACCCAATTTCTTTCCGAACACAGCAAATTTCCCCTCCATCAACTGCGGCAACACTTGTTTGTTTTGTTGCATGAAGATGCAGTCATGCACTTGATGCGAGTGTCAGCAGGTTTAGATAGTTTGGTGCTGGGGGAAGGGCAAATCCTGGCGCAAGTGAAACATACTCACAAACTGGGACAGCAATACAAGGGCATTGGTAGCATCCTGAATCGGTTGTTCAAGCAAGCACTGACTGCTGGGAAGCGAGTTCGGACGGAAACCAGTATCGGTACGGGTGCTGTCTCCATCAGTTCAGCAGCGGTAGAGTTAGCCCAGATCAAAGCCCAGAACTTGGCAGCTTGTCGAGTGATGATTCTAGGTGCGGGGAAAATGTCCCGGCTGTTAGTGCAACATTTACTGGCAAAAGGAGCGGTTCACATCTCGGTGTTGAACCGTTCTATGCAACGGGCACAGGAATTGGCGAATCAGTTCCCAGAGGCACAGTTGCAACTGTATCCACTGTCAGAAATGATGTCAGCGATCGCTTCCTCGGATTTAGTTTTTACCAGTACCTCTTCTACAGAACCCCTGTTAAATCGATCGAAACTGGAAATTCACCTGGAAGCGCACCGAGGTTTGATGATCTTTGATATTTCCGTGCCGCGTAATGTGGATGGGGATGTTAACGATCTGGACAACGTGCAGGCGTTTAATGTCGATGACTTAAAGGCAGTGGTGGCTCAGAATCACGAAAGCCGCCGCAAGATGGCAATGGAAGCCCAGGAATTGCTAGAAGAAGAGGTGGAAGCCTTTGATCTCTGGTGGCGATCGCTGGAAACCGTTCCTACCATCAGCTGCCTGCGCGATAAAATGGAAACGATTCGCACCCAAGAGTTAGAAAAAGCTTTGTCTCGCTTGGGTACGGAATTTGCCGAAAGACATCAAGAAGTTATCGAGGCACTAACGCGCGGAATTGTCAATAAAATTCTGCACGATCCGATGGTACAACTGCGATCGCAGCAGGATATCGAAGCCAGACGCAAAGCGATGCAGGCACTCCAAACTCTGTTTAACCTGGATATAGGCGAACAATTTAGCTAATCGTTCGGGGTTCATCGTTCAGGGTTCATGGCAAACTTCTATGAACAATGAACAACGAACAACGAACAATGAATAATGAATCGAATTTTTCCAGGACTTTTACTGCTACTAGGACTGTGGCTAGCCTTCGATCTAGTCGCTTACCTAGTAGCAGATGTTTTTTGGTTCCAGGAAGTCGGATATCTACCGGCGTTTCTTCTCAGGGTAAGCACTCAGGCGGGGTTGGGGGCGATCGCATTTATCGTCACCGCTGGCTTTTTACTAGGTAATCTATATCTTGCCCATCGTCTTAAGTATTCTAAAGAGATCCCCCCAACAGGGTTTAAAAAGGGGGAGGTTGATTCTCACTTTTTTCTAGAGAAGCAGCGCGTTGGTGCGGGAGTTAGGGGAGATAAAGTCTTAAGTGAAGAGTACCAAAGAGAATCTTTTTCTTCGATCCGTCCTCAGTCCTCAGCACTGAAATTGCGATCGCTTTTGCCTTTGCTAGGAGTACTTAGTTTAGCGATCGGGTTGATGCTGCTGCACTACAGTCAAATAGCCACGAGTTATTGGCATTCTAAGGTCGGGTTGCCAAGTGTATCTCCTCTGTTGCCAGTTTGGTTTCAGCCTGACTTGATCTGGCAGATGGGTAGAAAGATGCTCTCTAGCATCTGGCAGGTTGTCGTGGTGTTGGTATCGGCGGCGCTGGTGTTGATTTATCCGCAGTTTTTGTTAACTGCGATCGCGCTTGTCCTCAGTTTATTCTTTGGACTGGTGCTGTCAAGCCACTGGGCGCGGGTCTTACAGTATTTTCATCCCACCAGTTTTAACAGCGTTGACCCCTTATTTAGGCAAGATATCAGCTTTTATGTATTTCAGTTGCCTATTTGGGAGTTACTAGAATTTTGGTTTTTCGGACTATTTTTGTATGGTTTTGCAGCAGTCACTCTAATATATTTGCTGTCTGGAGATAGTTTTAGTGAGGGAAGATTTCTAGGGTTTTCCAAATCCCAGATGCGCCATTTGTGCGGACTCGGCGGTTGCCTGTGTACTGCTTTGGCTCTCGGTTATTGGTTATTGCGGTATCAATTGTTGTATTCCACCACCAGCGTTACTTATGGTGCCAGTTACACCGATGTCACCGTGCGATTGCCACTGTATACCGGATTGAGCGTATTTTTACTAGCGATCGCGTTGCTTTTGTTTTGGCAGACAATTCAATTAAAAATTAAAACTTTTAAATTAAAAATTGGTTTGTTGGGATTTTCAATTTTCAATTTTTTATTTTTAATTGGCTTACCTGTCGCAGTGCAACGCCTCATTGTTCAACCCAATGAGTTGGTGCGAGAAAGAACCTATATTGAACACAGTATTGCCTATACGAGGGAAGCATTTAATTTAGAGAATATTGACGTTCAAACCTTCGACCCTCAAGCAAATCTTACTGCCGTAGACCTCCAGCAAAATGAACTGACGATTCGCAATATTCGCCTTTGGGATACACGTCCCTTATTACAAACAAATCGCCAACTGCAACAGATTCGGCTTTACTACAAATTTCCTGACGCCGATATCGATCGGTATACTTTGAAACTAGAAGCATCTGCACAAAGCGATGGGACAGAAAAACGACAGGTGATTCTGGCAGCACGGGAATTAGATTACAATGCCGTTCCCCAAGAAGCTCAAACTTGGGTTAATAAACATTTAGTTTACACTCACGGTTATGGCTTTACCCTCAGCCCTGTGAATACAGTTGGCGCAGGTGGGTTGCCAGATTACTTTGTTAAAGATATTGGAACGAGTGCGGATTCTGGTGATAACAATGCCTTAAATGTATCCAGCGAACGCATTCGAGTCAGTATTCCGATTGGGATACCCCGGATTTACTACGGCGAACTCACGAATACTTATGTGATGACGCCAACGACAGTCGAAGAGTTAGATTATCCCAGTGGCAACGAGAATGTTTATAACACTTACGATGGTACTGGCGGCGTCTCCATCGGTTCGTGGTGGCGGCGTCTTTTATTTGCCGAGTATTTGAAAGACTGGCAGATGATGTTTACGCGGAATTTCACACCGCAAACCAAGCTGTTGTTTCGTCGTAATATTGCACAGCGAGTTCAGAAGATCGCGCCTTTCTTGCGGTTCGATAGCGACCCCTACTTAGTGGTTGCCAAGACCGATGCATCGAAGGAGCAAAATTACCTTTACTGGATTATTGACGCTTATACAACAAGCGATCGCTATCCTTACTCCGATCCTGGAGAAAACCAATTTAATTACATCCGCAACTCTGTCAAAGTCGTCATCGATGCCTATAACGGTTCGGTTAATTTTTACGTTGCCGACCCCCAAGACCCGATTATTAACTCCTGGACTGCTATCTTTCCCGACCTGGTAAAACCATTAAATGCAATGCCCACTTCCCTGCGGAGTCATCTCCGCTATCCAGTGGACTTTTTCAGCATTCAGTCGGAACGGTTGCGGACTTATCACATGACCGACCCCCAGGTGTTCTATAACCGGGAAGACCAGTGGCAGGTTCCGACTGAGATTTATGGCAGCGAACCGCGACCCGTAGAACCCTACTACCTAATCACAAGACTGCCAACTGCCCAGGAGGAAGAATTTATTCTGCTGCTTCCTTTTACACCCACCCAACGTAACAATTTAATTGCCTGGTTAGCAGCGCGTTCCGATGGGGAGAATTACGGCAAGCTGTTGCTTTATCGGTTTCCCAAACAGGAGTTGGTCTATGGCCCAGAGCAAATCGAAGCTTTAATCAACCAAGATCCGGTTATTTCTCAACAGATTTCTCTATGGAATCGGCAGGGTTCCAGGGCAATACAAGGTAATTTGTTAGTAATTCCAATTGAGCGATCGCTGCTCTACGTCGAACCTCTTTATCTAGAAGCAGAACAAAATAGTCTACCAACATTAGTGAGAGTGATTGTCGCTTACGAAAACCGTATCGTTATGGCAGAAACTCTCGAAGAAGCACTTCAGGCAATCTTTCAACCCGAAGAATCCGCTACCCCAGCAATTATCCGTCCAGTCGAACCGTCGGGTGCTCCTTAAATCGCTTATTTCAAGGATTTAACACTTTGTAAAAATGTTTTCTGGAAAGCATCTCTACAAAGTGTGAATTCTCAAAGAAAACGTAGTTATCAAATAAACAAATACCACTTTCTCTGGTAATGCTACATAGCAGAACCCTGACCAATATTCGATTAGGGTTGCGGTTGGAGATATAAAGCGAAAGGATATGAATCACTTAATAAGTAAACTTTCTATTAGTATCAAATTCAAAGATTTGATTTTAGTTTATAGCTTTCAGCTTAGGTTTTATCACGACTTCTCCAATAACAATCAACGATGAATAGATAGGCAAGTATTTCTAGAGAAAATAAATTAGGATAACCGATGAAATTACCGAAGCCGAAAACAGGTCTAGGATGCAATACTGGCGAGAACAGCGTTGTGTTGAAAACCTGCGATGATTTGCAGAGCGCATAATTTACGATGACATCATGCCAGGACTCAAATAGGAATAGTTCGACATATAAATTAAAAAAAGTATCTTACTGCAATTAATCTCCTGGAAATCTCAATAGCGCGATCGCTCTCATTGTCAAGCTTTAAAAATAAATTGAGACAAAAATACGAATAAACCTGATGACCTCAACACCATTGCCGACAATCATAGACTCTGCGCCTCCGAATCAGTACTCAGCCCCGCGCTTACCCCGCAGTCTTAGCTCTCTGGAAACGTGGGGCTTTGGTGTAACGGCTCATATCTCTTGGCCTGCCATAGCCCCCGTACTGCACATTGCTCTCGGTACGGGGGCTATTTTTGTCTGGTTGCCAGGAACGATCCTTGGCATCTTGCTAAACCTGCAAGTAAAACGCTTAGGCAGGCATTTTCCTGACGTAGCCGGAGGAACGCCCAACTATACCACCCGATTGCTAAAGCACTATCCGGGGTTAGCCCGTTACGCGGCAGTTGGTTACTTCTTCAGCTGGGTTTCGACGCTGGCGATTAACGTGGTTGTCCTTACAGAACTCATTAAGGTAAACCTGGAGCCTTTAGGAATTGCTTGTCCCGATACTCTTGTGAAAATTGGCTTGACGCTGATCGCGTTTATTTTGGCGTTTAGCGGCACCCGCGCTTTAAGTATCCTGCACTTATTTTTTGTTATCCCGGCAATTGGACTTTTACTCGCTTTTTGTCTATTTGGCATCGGCTGGTTAGCCATTTCCCCAGCAAGTCCTGGCTTTTTCCCATCCAGTTGGTCGCCTCCCTCTTTTGTGGATTGGGCGAAGTGGTTATTCTTCGTCACCTACACGACCTACGCTTGTGAATCTGCGTCTGCATTTGTTGCTGATAGCCGACGCCCTGATGAAACGTTGCGGTTTCTAAGCATCTCCTGTTGGATCATGCCGCCCATCTTTCTGGGGGGTTCCTGGGTACTGATGCGCTTAGCAACCGACCCAGGTTTGGGTAGTGACACTTTCTTAAATTTGTTAGCAGTTTCTACGCCGTTCTGGGGGCAGTCGGCAGCGATCATCGTTACCTTCTTTCTCGCTGCTGGGTCGCTTCTGAGTTGCGCGACGGTGCTTTCCAACTGTCCCCGGATGCTGTACCAACTTGCTACAGACGGACATTTATCTCCTGTGTTCGCTGTGGTGTCCCGACGGGGTGTATTCGGTCCCGCTTTGGTGCTGACGTTGTTGTTTACTTTCATTTGTCTAGCTTGGGGAGATGTCGCCCGGATTGCGGTGGTGAGTAACACCGGCTGGTTTGTGTCTATCATGTCGGTACATTTAGCACTGTGGCTGCGCCGAAAGAGACCGGAGGTATTTCTGCCTTGGTGGTCGGGGGTCTTCTTTTTGCTGGAAGTCGTTATCTTAGTGGTTGGGGGTTTGGCTTGGGGTTGGAAAGACTTCTTGATTGGGTTGCTATTTCCCCTAGGGATTTTGGCAGCAGATCGGGTGATACGCCGCGTCCGGTGGGCACCCTTTCATGCTGCTTGGTGGATTCAGCATTACCGAGGGCGATCGCAAACTAAAATATCCGATTTTGTAGGGTTTCAGGTAGTCATCCTGATCTTACTGATCTGTAGCGCTGCCACGATTAGCTGGATGTTTAGAGCCAGAATTGGGGCGGTAGACCTGGGTCAGAATGGCAACAATCTCTATGTGGTGATGCTGCTGATCGCTGCCTTTGTTGGGGTAGCGATCGCTTGCTGGACAAGTTTGCCCCAAGTCATGGCAATCGTCGAAGCCAGAGAACAGTCTGAGCATTTGTTTAATATTGCCATTGACGGGATTCTCGTCGTCGATGAAAAGGGCGTTATTCGGCAAGCCAACCCAGCCGCCGAGCAACTATTAAAAGCGATCGCTCCCAATCTCCTAGGATGTCGTCTCAACCAGATATTTCCCGCCTTGGCAGGTCAGCCAGATAATTGGTCGAGTCGGAGCGAACATACCCTAAAAACGCCCGAACATCCCACCATCGTTGAGGCAGCCGTCTCTAACCGTTTCAATCAGGACTTTCAAGAATATGTGGTACTGGTGCGCGATATTACCGAGCGCCAGCAAGCTGAGGAGGCGGTGCGGAATTACAGTCACACGTTGGAACAAAAAGTTGACGAACGCACCAGCGAACTCGCTCACGCCAACGCCGAGATTCTTGCCCTCAACGAACGTCTTCAAGCCGACAATATCCGCATGAGCGCTGAGTTAGCCGTAACCCGCCGACTGCAACAGATGCTATTGCCCAAACGGCAAGAACTTGAATCGCTTCCTGGACTGGAGATTGCCAGCTTTATGGAACCCGCCGAAGAGGTAGGCGGCGACTACTACGATGTACTCAATTATGAGGATAAAGTCAAAATCGGGATCGGCGATGTCACCGGACACGGACTCGAAAGCGGCGTCTTAACGATCATGGTGCAGACAGCAGTCCGGACGCTACTGGAAAACAACGAAACCGACCCCAAGAGATTCTTAGACGTACTCAACCGAACCATTTATCACAATGTGCAGCGGATGAGTTCCGATAAAAATCTCAGCCTTTCCTTACTGGACTACCAAGCGGGAACGCTGCGCCTGACGGGGCAACACGAAGAAATGATTGTTGTGCGTTCCGGCGGTCAGGTGGAACGGATAGACACGGTTGATTTAGGCTTCCCGATTGGGCTAGAAGCAGACATTACCAATTTCGTTGCCCAGATTCAGTTGCAATTGCACTCAGGGGACGTCGTGGTGCTGTACACCGATGGCATTACTGAAGCCGAAAATAGATTCAAGGTGCAATACGGGTTAGATCGGCTGTGCAACATAGTCAGCCGCAGCTGCCAACAGACCGTTGAGGAAATTAAACAAGCTGTGATTGAGGATCTGCGACGGCATATCGGTGAGCAAAAAATTTACGATGACATCACTTTGCTGATTCTTAAACAGAAATAAGCCGAGTTTGACTTCTTATCTGTTGTAGATGCAAAACAGCTTGCATTGCCTTCACACCAAAGGCTGTAGTCTGCGCTGTTTGTATAGAACTTGCACTTTATCTTTCGTGAGTTTGCTGCCGCTCTCAAACTCAAATTGCTGAAGCGAGAAGTTTTAACCAGTTTGTAAGTAAATGTTCTGTAAAGTTTGTTACAAAAGCCCCTAAGAAAGGGAATATTTAAATAGTGATACAAAACTCTAAAAATATCCCTTGCTAGGGTAATTCATTTTTTGGCAAAGATAAAAATTTATGGCAATTGAGGAAGAAAAATCATTAACAGAACAGCTCTTTTTGAAGATAGAAAGCTTGTCCCAAGAATTGGAAGACTTGAAAAGAGAAAAAGTTGACTTGGAAATCTTGCTGGAGAATACTACCGAACACTCGGATACGGTTGCAGCGCAGTTGTATGACAAGGCAGTGGAGGCGGGAAAACAAAGCGATCGCAGGCTGGCGCAATTTCTGGAAGCCCTGCCAGTGGGCGTCTTCGTGGTTGATGCTAGCGGTAAATCTTACTACGCCAATCAGACGGCACAGCAAATCCTAGGCAAAGGCATTATGTCAGAAGCCACTGTCGAGGAATTGCCAGAGACTTATCAACTTTATCTCGCAGGCACAGAGCAATTGTACCCCAGCGATCGCCTGCCGATTATACGAGCGTTGAGAGGCGAAAAAGTAACCGTTGACGATACGGAGATTTATCAAACAGACAAAATAATTCCCATAGAGGTGTGGGCGTCCCCCATTTTTGATGACCGGGGCGATATTGCTTATGCGATTGCTGCCTTTCAAGACACCACCGAGCGCAAGCGATCCGCGGAAGCGCTGCAACAAGCGGAAACGAGGTATCGCAGTATCTTTGAAAATGCCATTGAGGGGATTTTCCAGATTACATTAGACGGGCACTACATTTGTGTCAATCCGGCATTAGCAAAAATTTACGGCTATGAGTCTCCTGAGGAGATGATGAATAGCATCCCAGAAATCAAAGAGCAAGTTTATGTTGACCCGAAATGCCGCAAGAACCTCTTAGATTTATTAACCAAACAGGGTGAAGTGAAGGGATTCGAGTATCAAATTTATCGCCAAGATGGCAGCATCATCTGGGTTTCCGAGAATACTCGCGGGATTTGTGATGCCAACGGCACCTTACTCTACTACGAGGGAACCATTATTGATATCACTGAGCGCAAGCAGATTGAGCAATCTCTAAGGGCAAGCGAAGCGCGAGAACGAGAAAAAGCTCAACAATTAGCGCGATCGCTGCGCGATTTGCAGCAAGCTCAAGTTCAATTAATACAAAGTGAAAAAATGTCTTCTCTTGGTCAATTAGTCGCAGGAATTGCCCACGAAATCAACAATCCAGTCAACTTTCTATCTGGCAATCTCACTTATGTCTATGACTACACCTGCGATTTGCTGAGGCTGTTGAAACTTTACCAAAAGTATTATTCAAATCCAGCACCGGAAATTCAATCAGAGGTACAAGCGATTGATATTGACTTCCTAGCAGAAGACCTACCTAAAATACTTTCTTCTCTGAAAATAGGAATAGATCGTATCCATCAAATTAGCGTGTCTCTGCGAACCTTCTCTCGTGCAGATACATCCAGAAAGACACTTTTTAATATTCATGATGGCATTGATAGCACTCTACTAATTTTGAAGCATCGCTTAAATTCAAACGGAAATCGTCCAGGAATTACATTAATTAAAGAATATGAAAATATCCCGCTTGTTGAGTGTTATGCCGGACAACTTAATCAAGTGTTCATGAATCTCATTGCCAATGCCATTGATGCGCTAGAAGAAGCAATAGCTTCTGGAATTTTCAGTAAAAATCAAAACCTTGTGCCTACTATTCGGATTAGCACGGAAATAAAGCAGGATAATCTAAGGATAAAAACTGAAAATGAATTAGTTGCTTCTTCATTCTTTGGGCTTAATTTCTCTCATATTTTGATTCGGATTACAGATAATGGAGTTGGTATTTCAGAAGAGGCAAAGCAACATTTGTTTAAACCTTTGTTTACAACCAAGCAAGTTGGCAAAGGTACCGGATTGGGTCTATCTATCAGTCATCAAATTGTCGTAGAAAAACATGGGGGACAGCTTAAATGTATCTCTGAGCCAGGACAAGGGACAGAATTCTACATTGAGATTCCGATTAGCTCTACACAGGCAAATCAATGAGCCAATGTACAAGCAAATCATCTTCGCGCTGTTCAAGCAAAAATGCGTAATTGGTAATGAATGTTGAGTTAAAAGAAATTATTTATAGTAATTCTCTTTTGGATGCAGTACAGTTTAATCCCACCTCTGCCGCTGCCCGAAAAGTAGGGAGGAGTTTAATATTCCCTTTCTTCGCTTTTCGGAAAGGCACTTAAGAAGCAAGGAGCAGAATGTATTGTACGCGAGAGTACTAAGCACTTTAGTTCAAAACTTAAAACTCAAAAAAATTACCAATTACCAATTACCAACTACCAAATGGATATGATTCAAATATTCGGAGACTTTAGGGACGAGCTACCAAGCAGTCAGGAAGGCTTAACAATTGTATTTTCGCCTACCTCCATTCCCCTAAAGCAACGCTGGCGCAATAATGGTTTGTCGGCTGATTTTATGGCTGACTATTTTGCAACTTTCTTTCCTGGTAATAAAAATACGACCGAAACCGATCCAAAAGCAGAGATCAAAAGTGCTGTTAGTTTTATCGCTAATGAGTTGCTAGAGAATGCGATGAAATTTAACGATGACATATCAGTGCAACCTATTAGTATTCGGCTGCAAATGCATAACGATCGCTTGGTATTCCTCGGTACGAACAATATCAATCCAAGCGCGATCGCTAAGTTTCAGGCATTTATCACAGAGTTAACTACCTGCGATCCGAGCGAGTTGTATCTTCGCCAGCTAGAAAAAAATGCAGAAGACGAGAGCGAGAGCGAATCTGGGCTAGGCTTTTTGACAATGATGAACGATTATCAGGCTAAGCTAGGTTGGAAGTTTGAGACTATCCAAAAAGAGTCGGAGGCGGAAGCGATCGCCGTGACCACAATGGTGCAGTTGGCAGTATAGCTTACCGAGTTGTTCAGAATATGCAAGGAGTTGATGCGTAATGGAAATTAAGACCGAAGATTACAGCATTTGGTACGACTCGGTTACCGAGACAGCGATATTTCAGGGTTCGCTTCGACTTAGCGGAATGGAAGAATATGCACCAATCGTAAAGTTACTTAACGATCTAGTTGACTCAGAGCCACCAAAAATTACCTTGAACTTGCGGGAACTAGAATTTTTGAATAGTTCGGGAATCAATGTTCTGTCGAAATTTGTCATCAACGTGCGTCAAAAAGCAAGTATGCAGATGATTGTACAAGGCTCTAAGAATATCCCCTGGCAAAGTAAGTCGTTGAAAAATTTGCAGCGACTAATGCCTTCTTTGCAGCTGGAATTGGCATAAAAACTCCTACAAGGCTAAGATACTGGCACTTAAAACTAGATAAGTTCATTTTCGTCAAGTGCAAATCCTAAGGCGATGCAAGAAGAACAACCCTCAAGGGAACAGCTGTTTTTAGAAATCGCAAATCTGCGCCGGGAATTGGAAGACTTAAAAAACAAAAAAGCTGATTTGGAAATCTTGTTGGAGACGACGACAGAACACTCCGATATGGTTGAAGCCCAGCTGCATCAGTCCAATCAAAAGCTACAAGCCGAAATTGCCGAACGCCAGCGTACCGAAGAAGCACTACAAGCGAGTCAAGCAGCACTCCAGTCTCTTTTGACAATCGTTACTAGAGATAAGATCGATTTGGAAATTTTGCTGGAGACGACTACGGAACATTCCGATAGGGTGGAAGCTGAGTTGCATCAAAAAGCAGAGGAGGTAGTACGTGCCAGCGAGAGAAGGTTGGCTCAATTTCTAGAAGCCCTGCCAGTGGGTGTTTTCGTGATTGATGCGAGCGGCAAACCCTACTACGCCAATCATACGGCACAGCGGTTACTCGGCAAGGGCATCGCCCTGGAAGACACTACCGCTCAACTGCCAGAACTTTATCAAGCTTATGTGGCAGGGACAGATCGGTTGTACCCGAATGCCCAACAGCCCCTAGCGCTGGCGTTGAGTGGCTCCTGCTCGACTGTTGATGATATGGAGGTTCGCCAAGCAGACAAGATTATCCCGATAGAGGTGTGGGCAACGCCAATTTTTGATGAGAAGGGCGAAATTGTGTACGCGATCGCTGCCTTTCAAGATATCACGCGACGCAAGAAGGCAGAAGCAGAGCGAATTCAGTTAATCGATCAACTTTATCAACTTAACACTACTTACGAGCGGTTTGTACCCCGTGAATTTCTTCAGTTTTTGAAGAAAAAAAGCATTATTGATGTCACATTAGGCGACCAAGTGCAGCAGGAAATGTCGGTATTATTTGCCGACATTCGAGACTTTACTGCACTATCAGAAAAAATGACGCCGTCAGACAATTTTAAATTTATTAATGCCTTTTTAAGCCGCATGGAGCCTGCTATTACCGAGAATAACGGCTTCATTGATAAATATATCGGTGATGGGATTATGGCGCTGTTTAGCGGCAGTGCAGATGATGCGATTAAAGCAGCCATTACCATGCTACATAATCTTGCCGAGTATAATCAGCATCGCGCCCAAGCTGGTTATCATCCAATTCAAATCGGGATTGGCATCAATACGGGTTCTTTGATGTTGGGTACGGTGGGAGGAAATAACCGGATGCAGGGCACTGTCATTAGCGATGCTGTCAACTTAGCCTCCCGTATTGAAGGATTGACGAAAGAGTATGGAGTGTCATTATTAATCAGTCATCAGACTTTTTTACAATTACAAAATTCATCTGATTACTTCATCCGCATTATCGATCGGGTGAAAATAAAAGGTAAATCCGAAGAAGTAACAGTTTATGAAGTATTCGATGGGGATTTAGCGGAATTAAAAGATGGTAAATTAAGCGCAAAAACAATATTTGAAAAAGCTTTGTTATTTTACAAAAATCAAAAATTTCATGAAGCTGCACAACTCTTTCAAGATTGCTTATGGTATAATCCGATGGATAAAGTTGCTAAGATATATTTAGAGCGCTGTCAATTTGTATCTACTAATTTCAGGATAAATGAAGAGTAATCGAAGCAGAAGTATTTAGTTAAAAATATATTTTCAAGACTAGTATTTGTAATTTAAGTTACTTATCCATATAAAAATACAGAAGTTTTTCAATCAACTTTGGGTAAATAAGGGGGTAAGAGACGAAGAGACAGTAGAAACGACAGCAAAACTACGGCAGAAACTACAACAATTGCTTAAAAACTAACTGGTTTATTACTCAAATGAGCGAATGAGGCTGCCTAAATTTCTGAGGAGCGTGGTAGATTAGCCGAAGTGTCTACAGAAAGAATGCAGCCTCTAACGATTATCTCTTACAAGATTTTATCCAAGAATTGCTTAGCGCGATCGCAGTCAGGATTTGTAAAAAACTTACTAGGCGGTGAATCTTCAGCCAGCTTTCCACCATCAAGAAACAAAATGCGATCGGCAACTTCTCGCGCAAACCCCATTTCATGGGTGACAATTGCCATTGTGATACCAGTTTTGGTGAGGTCTTTCATCACCTCTAGCACCTCTTTCACCATTTCCGGGTCGAGTGCGGAGGTCGGTTCGTCAAACAACATGATATCTGGCTTCATTGCCAAGGAACGCGCGATCGCTACCCGCTGCTTTTGTCCTCCTGACAGCTTAGAAGGATAAACATCAGCCTTTTCTGATAAACCTACTTTATTCAGCAGTTCCATTCCTTCTCGCCGCGCCTCTTCCGAAGAAATGCCCTTTACCTTTTTAGGCGCATACGTCACATTAGAAAGGACGGTTTTGTGAGGAAATAAATGGAAATGTTGAAACACCATCCCGACATTTTGCCGAACCTTCATAATGTCGGTTTTTCGTGAGGTGATGTCTGCTCCTTGTATATAAATCCTACCCGAAGTTGGCACTTCCAGTAAATTCATGCACCTCAAGAAAGTGGACTTACCAGAACCCGAAGGGCCAATCACCGCAACAACTTCCCCATGTCCAATCTCAGTCGAAATTCCTTGCAAAACCTTCAGATTTCCAAAAGATTTATGCAAATCTTCAACCTTAACTGCTGCGTTGTAATCTTCGTTCGAGTACATAACCCCCCCATGTTAAACTCATGACCATTAAATAGTAAATCGCGCCTGCAAATAGCAAAGGTTCAAAGTAGATATATTGTTCTGCACCCACAATTTGGGCGCGGCGTAACAAGTCAGTTACCCCAATTGTAGAGACTAATGCTGAGTCTTTCAGTAGTGCAATACTCTCATTTACTAATGCTGGCAAAATATTTTTTATCGCCTGTGGCAAGATAATATCCAGCATCATCGGTCTGTAGGGAACTCCTAAAGACAAAGCAGCTTCCTGTTGCCCTTTATCAACGGCAAGAATACCGCCGCGAATTGTTTCAGAAATGTAAGCGCCTGAGTTGAGAGTAAAGGTAATGACACCGGCTAATAATGCCGGAATATTGTAGCCAATCAACTGAGGCGTTGCGTAATAAACTAAAGCGATTTGCAATAGTAGCGGCGTTCCTCGAAAGATAGAGGTGTAGGCTGTTGCAAACCAAACCAGTGGTTTAAAGGTAGAAATCTTAAATAAAGAGAGGATTGTCCCCCAAATAAAGCCCAAAATTGCTGAGATAGCAGTGAATTGGAGAGTTACTAATATTCCTTTTAGAATAAAAGGAATCCGAGGCGTTATCTTAGCAAAAGCCAAGCTGGAACTGCTGGCGGGAGTTTCAGTTTTTCCATTATTTTCAAACCACTTTGTCACCAACCTTTCTATTTCACCGTTCTGTTTCATTTCTGCCAGAACGCGGTTGAAGTCATTGACTAGAGGCGAACCTTTGGCGAAAGCGATCGCACTCCCTGCTTCCCCAGTATTCGGAACCGTATTAAATTCTAAATCTGGGTTATTGGCAATAAAACCTTTAGCGATGGTATCTTCGATAATTGCAGCGTCGATACGATTTGATTTAACTTCTTGGATAATTTCACCAGTCTTATTAAGGGCTACCAGATTCGCGCCCTTTATTTCTTTAGCAGCTTTTTCTTGAGTAGAACCCAATTGAACGCCGACTTTTTTTCCAGCTAAACTTTCAGGTGTCGTTAGGTTACTACCTTTTCTAGCAACAATTGTATTTTTAGCTTCATAGTAAATATCGGAAAAATCAACATTTTTTCTCCGTTCTGCTGTCGGTGTCATCCCAGCCATCGCAAAGTCAGCCCGACCGGATTGCACAGCCGGAATTATGCCGCTAAAATCTGTATCTTTAATCTCAAGTTGAAACCCTAGCTCTTTAGCAATATAGTTGGCAATGTCTACGTCGAAACCTACAATATCAGCGCTACCGCTAGCCGTATCTCGAAATTCATAAGGTGGATAGTCCGCTGACGTGACCATCACAAATTTTTTACCTTGATATTGTGGCGATTGTGCAAAGACGCGATCGCTTCTCCAACCCCCAAAAAGTAAACTTATCGATAATGTAATAGAAAATAGGATGGCAAAAAGCCATTTCCTTTTTGGCATGGCTAGTAAGTCCTTAATGTCTTAATGTATAAATATTTAACACTCAAACCACAAGACCATTTCTACTATCTTAAGGATGATATTTTGCTTACATAAAGTTACATTTTCAAAATTTTTATGATAAATAAGCTCATAAAAAAACATAGGTTTGTTAACCTTACTCCAAACCCTCTTCACCTCCCTCTAACCCTCTCCTAAGAGGAGAAAGTCAGCAGGTTAGGTTTGTTTGATTCTAAAAGACGAAACTCGTTCTCACCACACCAATCACAGCATCGGGATTTCGCTCATCGTGGTTAGGTGCTGTTAGCCAAAAGAAACCAGGAGTAATCGAAATATTTTCGGTTAATTGATATTTGTAGAAAGCTTCGATGTGATATCCGGTATCGCGATCGCTTCTTTGTCCGGGAGGTAAACCAATCGCCTCTGCTAAAGCACGATTGCTAGTCCCTGTTAACTTTGGTTGCATCCCTAACACAATGCCACCTAAATTTCCCTTTTTGCCCAAATCAGGGAAAGCCAGCGTTACCGCATAATTCCAGACATCTGCATCCCCCTTGATATTACCAAGAGCGCGGGCGGCAGTGTAACCCACCCAGCCACCGAGTTCAAAGCGGGGACTAAATCGGTAATTAACTTGTGCGCCATAACCATTACCAACCACAGGATTGCCATCAGGATCGGTGAGATCGATGACTTTGGCAGCGTTGCTACCTGCGAGAGTATCGACACCAAAAGCTTGAGAAAAAGAGTTTAGGTAAAGCAAGCCAAGTTTCAAGCGATCGCCACTATAAACCAACTGGGCAAAAGCACTGTAACCACCATTAAATATACCTGAATCTCTGCCTGGGTTACTAGGACCGTTAGGGGCGTCTTCACCAAAGTAACCAACATCTAAACTGAGGGCTTCGCTAAGGCTATAATTTGCTGCAATCCCCGCTCGATTTCCCAAGGGAAAATACACAGGATTGACTTGACCAAAATTAGAAATAGCACCCGTAGAAGTGTCGATAAAAGGAGCAATTGTATCTGTTACATACGACGGATCGATTGAACCCGCTTCAATATAAATTTTGAGTTTGTCTCCTACTGGAAAGCGATACTCTAATTGGCTAATTCTGGCTTCATTATTTTGAGATACGCTACTGGGAGTAAACCGAGTTTCACCTGTTAAGCCTGGATCTGGCCCTCCACCAAATGTTGCCCCAGTGTCAAACTGTCTTAAGTTAGTGATTTGAAATCGAGTTCTTAAACGGTCTTTTCCAGTGAAGCTAGTATTAAAATCAATGCGAGTCCGATGACCGAGAGTAGCGTTATTTACATCGCTAGCATTCTCACCAAAAGCATCACCTGCATAGGTGATAACCTCACCGCCTAATTTAGTGGTCGTAGAAAATTGGTGAGCTTCCAGTTGGGTTGTTCGAGCTTCCAAAGTATCCACTCGACCCCGCAGCGCCGTCAGTTCTGTTCCAAATTCATCAATCAGCCGTTGTAAGGTTCCTAAATCGTCTTTGGTGACAAAATCTGCTGAACTAGCAGCAATCAATTTCTCAATTTGCTGCAAGCAGGTATTTAACCCAGCCGCAAATTCATAACGACTCAGCGCCCGATTGCCACGAAAGGTGCCATCCGGATATCCTGCAATACAGCCATAACGTTCAACAAGCGATCGCAGTGCTTCATACGCCCAATCCCTCGGTTCTACATCTCGCAACTGCGATACGTTGCTGACTCGATCCATCGCGTCAGTCTCTTCAGTTCCCTGAGAAACGGCATCTGACCCAACTAGAGTGTCAGTATCCTGGGGAAAGGGATGAACGGTTTCCTCTGACACAGTTGGAAATTCTGCTGCTTGGGCAATGCTAGCGATCGCTAAAGCGTTAACTAGCACCGCGAGGCAAAATTTTAGAGGGGCACGAAACAGTTTCAAGACGGTCTCTCCTCACACTTTTTGGCATTCCTAATGAATTTTGTCACGTAAATGCCGATCGTGCTTGCTGAATTTACGCTGGATGCTGTTCAAATACTACATTTTTGCCTAGCAAGTAATTGTATATTCTCCTACTAAGAAGAAGTTCAACATATACTCTGGTTGATTATGCGAAAAACAACCCCGATTTCTTGGAGAAATCGGGGTTCTAAAAACTCAGGATTTAGTTATCTAATGTCCAACAATTCTACGTCGAAAATTAGAGTAGCGTTAGGAGGAATGACTCCACCCGCACCACGAGAGCCATATCCCAATTCAGGAGGGATAATTAACTGGCGGCGTCCGCCGACTTTCATGGTGCTGAGTCCTTCGTCCCAGCCTTTGATGACTTGTCCAACGCCGAGTTTGAACTCGAAGGGAGAATTGCGATCGCGGGAACTATCAAACTTCGTGCCATCCTTTAGAGTGCCGGTGTAATGCACTACCACCCTTTGACCTGTTTTAGGAGTTGCCCCCTCGCCTTCCTTTAACTCAGTGTACTTAAGACCAGAAGGCGTTGTCTTCACTTCGCCACTGGCAGTTTCATCACTTCCTGGGTTGGTATTCATCGTTATAAGCCTTGTAATATCAGCAGTAGGATCGTTACTGGGAGTTTTTGCAACAACTGCGGTTTCAGTTTTGGTTAGTTCAGCTGCTTTTGCATCTCCTTGATTGCTGCTCGTAACTTGAGCAAAAATCAAGAGTACTACACAGGTAAACATTACCCCAACGCTGATTAGAATTTCTCTCATTCATCCGTTCTCCGTACCTCTAAGACCTCAAAACTTTAGATTTTAGATTGAGAGAATTTTCGATTTAATCCAAAATTCCCCATCCAAAATCCAAAATTGATTGTCCCACTAGATTTTCAATCCTATCAGCTTTACTTACCGCCAGAGCTTATTTTCCATATCACGCACCTGACGTTCGAGCCGGTCAATGCGTCCCCGCAATTCATCCATTTCCGACTGGCGAGGAACCCCCAGATCCTGCAACATATTCCGCATTTGCCGTTGCATCTGGATCTCCAAGTTCCCCTGATCTGACTTGAGCTGCTGCATCAAATCATCTACCATCCCCTTAGCTTGCTCGGGGTTGATTTTGCCTTCCTTGACCCATTCATCGCTCACTTCGCGGATTTTGTCGGCTACCAAAGACGTAGTCCCCACACCCATCATTAGTAGCTGCTTAAGCCAGTTGTTATTATCCATTTTTCCTTCCTGTCACTCCGCCGCGACTTTGAGCGGCTAAACACTTATCATAAAGCGGTGCTAAAATCTTACCGATTTTTCGCCTACAGTTCTATTTTGTGACATTCTCTCAACAACTGCCGCCTATCTTCCAGACTTTGCTCGTGGCAAAATCAATCTGTCTGATGGATGATTGAAGAGTCTATTTACAGCTTCAAAGCAGCTTATACTCCAGCTCATGGTAATTGAGTGGCTTCAGGTAAGAGTCGCCCCCGAACTGCGGGAAAAATACATTCAGAAGGATGGCGAAATCTGGACAGCTTTCCTTACTACCTGTCCGGGTTTTTTGGGTAAAGAAGTCTGGCTCAACCCGAACGAGCCAACAGAGGTCATTTTAGTCATTCGCTGGGCGACGCGGGAACAGTGGAAGTCTGTTGAGCTAGAAAGCCTGGAAAAAATCGAGCAGCAGTTTATCCAAGCGATGGGAGAGGCTTTTCCCATCGTTCAGTTAGCAGAATATCAAATCCGAAAGTTTCCCCAAGCTTAAACTGGATCTAGAGGTCTTTTTAGATTGCGACTTGCTGACTGGATAGAAACCTAGAATTACCGTGCTGCTATCCATGCCGAACTGTCCAAAGTGCCATCAACCCGTCAATGCCCAGGTAACGACCTGCCCTTATTGCCGAACCGAGCTAAAAGCCTACGGTCATCCTGGCATTCCCCTGCATCGAGCAACAGGTGAGAAATTTCTGTGCGACACCTGCACTTACCACGAAGATGATACCTGTACGTTTTCCAAGCGTCCTTACGCCAAAGAATGTACGATGTATAGCGATCGCTCTCAAGCATCTCACCCGATGACTGCCACTCGCTACAGTCTCGGCTGGCGTCACTCGCTTCAGCTTTGGTGCCAGCGAAACCAGCCTTTGTTGCTGCTATTCGGTCTCATTGTAGTAAGTTTAGCGATCGCTTTCTATGCAAGCAAATAATCTAGACAACCTTCGCCGTAACCGAACTGGTTCCTGAAGCTTCTTTTGCTTCTTTTAGAGGCAACTCCTCAACGGGTGCTGCTTCTTGAAAAACCGTCAAGTCAAACCAGAAAGTCGTACCCACCCCGACCTCGCTAACCAAATGAACCCTGGTGTGATGCTTCTCAATGATATTTCTAACAATTGACAAACCCAAACCCGTCCCTTCAAGGGTGTGAACTCGGTTTTCTACTCGGAAAAAACGATCGAAGATTGCCTCTTGGTCTTCTGTATCGATGCCGATTCCCGTATCAGAAATTTCAATCCGCACTAATTTGGGATTGTTCGTTGCAGGAATTTTCCCGCGTTCCTCTGCGCCGGAAGGGAAGACTCCGCCTTGACTCCGCTCATCCCTCGACTCCAGCAAATAGGCGCGAATTGCCACCCGTCCACCCGTCTCAGTAAACTTCAGCCCATTGCCGACCAGGTTAGCAAACACCTGGAGCAACAAATCATAGTTGCCCCAGACTGCTGGCAAATTCGGTTCAATCTCTTGGATGAGTTCAATTCCTTTATCGCGGGCGTTTAGCTGGTAAGTCCGCAGCGTTTGCTCCACAGGTTGGGCAATATCTACAGGCTCAAAGTGATAGCGCTTGTGCGACTCAAGCCTAGATAAATCCAAAACGTCATTTACCAGGCGAGTCAGGCGGTCTGTTTCTCGATTCGCAGTGTCTAAAAATTCCCGACGTTCCTCTTCTGTCAAATCTTCGCCGTATTCGTGGAGCGTTTCAATAAACGACTTGATGTTAAAAAGCGGCGTTCTCAATTCGTGGGAAACATTGCTAATAAAATGACTTTTCGCCTCGTTCAGCTCTACCTCACGAGTAATATCCTGTACCGTCATCGCAATTCCCTTGATGGTTTCCCGGTACTGGTCGAGGACGGTCGTTAGGAGAATGCGGACGGTGCGGTTCGCCGGTTGGAATAGCGTCACCCGAAACTCTGCCCCTTCGCATTCGCCAGCAACAATTTGATGCAGGGGTCGCGCTAGCTCCAAGTTTACTGGAGAAGGCAAGCAATGCAGAGCATTAGATCCCACCACATCAACGCCATCCCACCCAAAAATTCGTCGCGCTGTCGGGTTGACTAAGATCACCTGAAAGTTGGTGTCGATCAGCACCGCTCCATCAGCAATCGTAGAAACCAACGTCTCTAGCTTGGCTTTCTCTGCTGTTAGTTCCTCGATATTTTGCTCTTCATAACTCTCCAGCCGTTCTGCCATCTCGTTGAAACTGGAAATCAGTTCGCCCAATTCTCCTCCGAGTGGCAGGTCAACTCGTTGCTTGAAGTTGCCAGCGGCAATATTTTTAACCCCAACGAGAAGTTCTTTAATTGGCTGAGTAATAGTTAAGGCATTAAAAACAGCGCCCAAAATCACCATCACCCAAATGGAAATAAATACCGCAATCGTGACATCTCGTGTCAGATGGGACGACGCCACCACGGTCGGATTGGCGTTAATGCCAATTGCCAAAACCCCTAAATTTTTGCCATCGTGCGACAGGGGAACAAAGACATCCGTAACTTCCCCATCCGGACTTAGGTGCTGCCGCACCATTGGTAAGTCGGAATTATCAGCGTAATCCTCTGGCAATTGAATCCGACGCTGAATTGTCAGCGAGTTTTGTACCTCGGACTCAGAGAAAGGAATTCCAAAATAGATTTTGCCAGTTTCGTCGGCGTAGAGCATATAGCGCACGCTGGAGGTGCTGCTGTAGAAGCGGTGAGAAAAACGTGCCACCTCCGTCAGATTCTTTTCAGCAATCTGAGGCGCGACATTCGCCGCCAACAACAAACCCAGGTCGCGCCCGAAGCGAGTATCATTCAGCCGAGCATCCTGCTGAATTGTATTCACTGCCCAGAAGGTCAGACCGCTCATCACCAAGGAGACGACTAAGGTAGCAGCCGCCATCAGGCGCGTCTGGAGAGTAAACTCAGACCACCAATGGGCAATAACTTCTCGAAGGGTTTTTAATAGAGCCAGCAAGGTAAATTTGCCACTAAAAATGGTAAAAATTAGAGATTTATCAAAAATTGTAGAGGATTCTTCCCAGGGATAGGTGGATTTTTGAACGTTTCTCAATTATATTTATCCACTTCTATTTTCTCAAGTTCCCCCTGGAACTCTCATGTATCTTTGGATGCAGCTTGACTAAGATTTTGAAGAAATTTAAAGATTTACGTGATGTGCAACTTTCCAAAACTCTCTAGCTTAGGCTACAGAGCTTTGGAAACGAGGAGCGATTGGATTGCAGTTGCACATGACGTTAAACGCTAAAGTTTCCCTGCCGTGCGGACGCGATAACCAATATCCCGTCGGTAGTACATCCCCTCAAACTCAATGCAATTAATCGCCGCGTATGCTTGAGCGATCGCTGCATCAAAATCCTCTCCAATGGCGGTGACTCCCAACACCCGACCGCCTTCGGTCACCACTTGTTGCTGCTTCTTCTGAGTGCCTGCATGGAACACATTCGCTCCTGCTGCCTCGGCTTGCTCAATGCCGGTAATGACGTGACCTTTTTTATAGCTTTCGGGATAACCCCCCGCCGCTACAACGACACAGGCGGAAGCGCCTGATTTCCACGCAATCGGAGGCTGTTGAGCGAGTTTTTGTCCGACGCAGGCAACCAGTAAGTCTTCTAGAGGGGTTTCGAGTAAAGGCAAGATCGCCTGTGTTTCCGGATCGCCAAAGCGACAGTTAAATTCCAAAACTTTCGGATCGCCTTGGGGGGTAATCATTAATCCAGCATAAAGGACACCCCGGTAGTCGATGCCCCTCGCTTTTAAAGCGGCAACAGTCGGCTCCAGAATTTCTTTCTGAACCCGCGCACTCAGGGCAGGTGTCAGGATGGGAGCAGGACAATAGGCTCCCATTCCGCCCGTATTTGCCCCTGTATCGCCCTCACCGATGCGTTTGTGATCTTGAGCCGGTAACAACTGGCGAACGGTCAAGCCATCCGACAGCGCCAAAACCGAGACTTCCTGACCCGCTAAGTATTCTTCAATTACTACAGTCTTGACTCGACTGGAGAATAAATCTGCGATCGCAGAGTATGCCTCTTCCACCGTTGCCGCTACCGTAACACCCTTACCCGCTGCCAAACCATCGGCTTTAACAACAATCGGTGCCCCTTGCGCTGCTACATAAGCTTTTGCAGCTTCTGGCTCTGTAAACACCTCTGAGTTGGCGGTTGGGATACCCGCTTCCCGCATCAAATCCTTTGCCCAAGACTTACTCGCCTCAATTTGCGCTCCCGCTTTGGTGGGACCAAATACCTTGAGATTTTGGCGTTGCAAGTAATCTGCGATCCCCAAAGCCAGGGGGGCTTCAGGCCCGACGACCACCAGCGAGATGTTATTCACTTGAGCAAATCGTGCTATTCCCTCAAAATCATCAACACTTAAAGGGAGATTCTGACAACGATCCAGAGAAGCTGTGCCGCCGTTTCCAGGAACACAGACTATCTGCCGAATGCGTTGAGATTGCAGCAGTTTCCATACCAGGGCGTGTTCGCGTGCCCCATTGCCAACAACCAAAACCTTCACGTTCGCCTCGCGCTCCTGTTTTTGTTTTCTTGAATCTTGCTAAATTGCAGGCTTTACGCCAACCCTGACTAAGGGCAGCGCCTCAATCCAGCAGCTTATCCTCAGGGACGATTTCACATCTGAAACCAAGTAAATTTACAGGGCAAATCGTATAAGGCAAGCAAATACTTCATTATGCCACGCAATTACCAAATGTCTAAGTTAGCCAAGAGATACCTGATGGATGGGAGCAAAGCAGGGCTAAATTTAATCATTTTGGGATTGAACCAGTGGAAATTATTGCCATTGTTCCAATTCCGACAACCAGTGCCGAACCAAAGCAATAAAGCGATCGCGTCGAGTTTCAAAATTAGCGGCAATCGAGATAAAACTGATACCGACTATCAACCCGATCACCCACTTGAAAAAGGAGTAACGGAAAACAAAAATCACTAACTGATAAAAAGCAGTCAGTAAAAAAGTGGCGGTACCAACGTAGAGAAATGCCCGGACTCGGAAAGCTAATCCAGCAAAAATGAATAAAATACTCAAAATTCCCGGTACCAATCCAGTTTCTTGGTGTAGCAAAAATGCCGCTCCACAAATTACCCCAGCGCCTAGGCAACGAAATAGGTGGCGAGTCTGTTTGCGGCTTGGTAGCGTCAACCCAGAATCGACTTGGGCAATATACAGCCAGGATAAGCCAATCGGCATAACGTACCACAAGTAATCGAAAAATTGTAATTCCAAAAACCACCGAAAAAGGGCCCAATTAATCAGTGCTAGGCTGATATAAGTAAAGCGAATTTGATTGGATAATTTGGCAGTAAAGATATAAAATGCCGCTGTAATCAGCAAGCTAATCGGGTGAATTTCTACTCTGGTTTCCCAAATCATCACCAGTGGCAGAATATATGCCGCGTGCTGCCAAGGTCTTTTAGGCCATCTCCACTTTTCCCAAGGCAAAATATACAGAAAATAAGCCCAAACACAAGAAATGGGGGCTTTCCAAGGAACTAATGGCCCAGCCCAGAACTGCCCAATGGCTGTATAAAGCCAAAATATTCTGATGACACCTACTTCTAATAAACCTAGGTAAACCCAGACTTCTGCAATGGTAATCCTCCAGCTTTCACTGAATAAGGAAGGTGCTGAATTTTCCTCTGTCTTTAAAGGGACTTGGGAACTTTCCCTGTTTTTTGGGAGGGAAGAAAGGGGAAATCTGCGACCTTGAAAAATCGCGTATCGGATTAAAAACAAGCCAGTTCCTAATCCGAGAATTCGGCTAGCTGCAATGGGATTACCAATCGCCGCGATGAGTAAGCAACTGCTCCAAGCCCAATGAAGATGGGCAATTACTTTCAGTTCTTCAGCAGTAAGGTGTAAGTAATTTAGAAGCCAGGGGAATAGCAGGCGATAGGCATACATGATGCTGGTGCCGAGGGCGGACATGACAATGAATCCATCGCCCAAAGCTCCACCTGATGCTTGTAAAAGTTGATAGAACAAAAGTTCGTAGGCAGAAATGGATACTCCCAGAAGTCCCAAATAGAGGATGGGTTTAAGTTCCTGCCGTCGTCTGCCAACTCCAATCGCAATAAACGCGATCGCAAGCGTACACAATCCCGTCCAACTGGTAAAAGTATCCCACCGCAGAAGTGCCCCCAACACGCCGTATAGTAGCGGCAGGATATGCCACCTGTTCGGAACACTTTCGATTTGCGATCGCCGCCGCCATGCTTCTCCCAAAAGCTGCGTGCTTAAACCTAAGACGATATTTGCGATCGCTAAATTCATCACCGAGTGTTCAAAGAAGCCCAACGTCTCGGCTGTTAACAGTTCTAAACCCCAACCCAGTCCATAAAATGCCCAATGATTCGGCTGTTGCCAACTGCGATAAGCGATCGCCCCAATTATCAACGTAACCGCAAGTAAATATTCCCCATCGGGCGAAGCAACCCCTTGGTAGACAAAAAGCGAATGCAGCGTTAGCATCAACAGCTCAAAACTACACAACGCGATCGCCCAACCCTCAACCGCTTGTGCATAAAGTGCCGCTAACGTCCCATGACGATGCATCAGCCAGGTTCTGGCAAGCCATAAACCCACCAGCGCGATCGCTCCGACTAAAAACCAACCCGGTACCGAAAGGGGCGGCACTCCAGGCACGCCATCCCCCAGCAGCACACCGAGAAAACTCAGGCTAAACCCGACGGTAATGACGGCTGCCGCCAGATGCCGCAAATAGCGCGTATTCACCAACATCAGCCCAGTTGCCATTCCTAAGCTAATGAATCTACCTCCAGGTAGCACGAATGTGAGAATTTGTAGCATTCCCAAACTGGCGACACTCAACCAACTCGCCAATGTGCGTTGCTTTCCAGCAGTTTGACTGGCAACTCCCGTCAAAGCCAAAGGTGTAATTAGCCAGAAAATTGCCCACTGCTGACGGCTAAAGGCATCGTCCCCGAATAAGGAAACATTCGCTAACAGTAATTGATAACTGAGTCCCGCCAGCCCTAAACCGATGTGCCAAGCACTTTGCTTCCACAGAAGTACTGAGGAGGGTAGTAGGACGTGAAGGGTCCATTCGGCAACCATCACCGCCAACAAAATGCTTGCCCAAACTTCTTGGTGCAGATTGGGAAAAAAGCGGTCAATTGTAGAGAATAGCGTCAGCAACCCCACCAAGTGAGTGAAATACACCAGACTGACCCTAGTGGGAAGTCGGCGCTGTGTCACAACTGCCAGTGTCACAGTCGAAAACAACAGATTGAGCGATCGCAATGTGGGATTTAGTAAACTAATTAAACTCAGCACCGCCCCAAAAGTGAGTGCCAGTTGTTCGCCAAAAGTGGCTAAATCGGTCTTAGAAGCTCGATGCAGCCAATCGCTTACCCCGACGATAAAAACAACGTAGGGAAATAAAACCAGGCTCAGCAACGCCAAAGGAACCGTTTGCGAACCCGTCAGTTGAGTGCCATTTGAGATCGCCCATTCTTGCACGGAACCTGGAACTAACCGCCAAACCAGCCAAATCGTCTGTAAGCCAATTCCTAAAAAGGCTGCCAGATCAACCTGTAGCCAAAAACGCTGCAATCGGCTGAAAAAAAACCACAAACCCAATCCGCTAACTGCTGTTGCTTGCCAGGGAACCGTTGTTCCTACCGAAACCAGCCAACCGAGGCACAACAAACTACCGCCAACTTTCTCCCACGGCAATTGGGGTGATTCGCTGGATGTTTCGGGTTGCTGTTGCGATAACCACACCACCAGCCAGCCACAAATGCCAAGGGCTAACCCCAATTGCGTTACAGGGACCTGGACAATAAAAATTGCTCGTACCAGCAGCACCACTAAGGCATAAATCACCACCCCGGCTGGCAACTCGATCCCGGATTTTCCCGTTTTTTCGATAGTCTCCACAGCCTGTTGGTGACGAACTTGATAGAACGCCAGGAGGGACGTTCCTACCATTCCCAGATAAACGGCGATGACAGGAAATCCTGACAAGTTCCAGCCCCAATGCAGGTAACTGAGTCCCAGGATATTCAATGCTGGTAACGCTTCTAGTAGCCCCAGCCGTCCAGAAGCAGCCAAGCGCCAATTTTTCAATAATTGGAAAGTAATCCCCGTCAGGACAACGGATGCGATCGCAACTACTATCAGATTGACGGGATTCTGCCACAACCCAAAGCTATCCATTGCCCAAAAATTCACGGGCATTAACAGTAGGGTGACAATTTGCAACGTCTGCGCCGTCAATTGCAAACTGGGTTGGCGATTCGTCCAAGCGCTTACCCGCCAAAAAATCAAGGTATACGCTAATAAAACCCCATACTGCCCAGCAGCAGGAAATCTTTCCCATTGAGTGGCGGCTAGCACCCCGGAGGACACCACCACCATGAACACTCCCAAAAACAGCAGCCACCGGACGCTGAGTTCTGCCATCAGCGACTGCCATACCCCTGGGATCGCTTTGGGATGTTGGCGAGAAGCATTCCTACCAGCAGCAGCTGGTAGTAACTGCGAATCAGAAGATATCGTAATTTGAGGCGTTACTTCAGGCGTTGGTTTGGGCGTTACCGCAGCGGGTGGCAACGCACAGACCAAGTATTTTTGACTTAAATCGCTAACCTGAGCCTCAGAAATCAAACCCAAGCGCAGCCAAACATCTAGTCCTTCCAATAACTGAGGCTGCGAATTGCTAATCGTTACTTTAATGTTGATGGAGCAGTCATGTGAAGATGACATCGGCAGCCACCCTAAAGATGAATACTCAAATCATCTTCTTGATTGAAGGGTTGGCTGTGGTGATTGTGACACTTTAGGGTATTGAAAGCACGCTTATCCGGCGGGCACTGTCCACCAGACGCTTACTCTTTATCTTTATCCCCTAGTGCTTCTTTTTGCTGCTGATAGCGCTGTTTAAACAGACGCTGCTGTAGCTGGTGTTCCACAATCGGGGCGGGATAATTACAGCGATCGCGTTCATTCGCCGGTATCTTCCCACTCACGAGATATTCTGTATTGACAGACCTGAGTTCTGGCACCCATTGCCGGATATATTCCCCGTCTGGATCGAATTTCTGCGATTGAGAAGCTGGGTTAAAAATTCGTACTGGCTTGGGGTCCATCCCGCTAGAAGCACTCCACTGCCAGCCGCCATTGTTCGCCGAAAGATCCCAGTCATAAAGCTTTTGCATGAAGTATTTTTCCCCCAAGCGCGGATCGATTAGCAAGTCTTTAGTGAGAAAACTGGCAACAATCATCCGACAGCGGTTGTGCATCCAAGCTGTTTGATTCATCTGGCGCATTGCTGCATCGACGATCGGGTAGCCGGTTCTCCCCTCGCACCAAGCTTGGAAATGTTCTGGATTGGTGTCGTAAGGGAAATTTTTGAGCGTTTCGCGGAAGGCACCCTCGGCTAATTCTGGGAACCAATACATCGCGTGTTGATAAAACTCTCGCCATGCTAGTTCCTGTTGCCATGTCCGGATATGGGTGTCTTCTGATTCGCTACGGCTGTGTTCTAACACCTTTAGCGTGGCATCCCAAACGGTGCGAATGCCAATTACACCAAATTTCAAAGCGGCGCTGAGTTGAGAGGTGCCGCTAACCGCCGGAAAATTCCGTTGTTCTTTATATTCTGCGATCGCTTGATCGCAAAATTCTGCCAGCTTTTCTTGCGCCGCCTTCTCCCCTGGCGCACTCACCAGTTCGTTTTCCCAAATAAATCCTAAATCCTGAGCCGTAGGCAGTTCACCCGCACCCGCTTGTCGTGCTTTCTGCTGTTCTTCTGGTGTAAGTCCCTCGGCATTTTGGAGTTCGGGTGCAGGTTTAGCCTTGGGTTTACTACTCCAATTTCTCCAGAACGGAGTATAAACTGTGTACGGCTGATTAGAACCTGAGCGAATCTCCTCTGGTGCGTGTAATAGCTGATCCCAGTGATTTTGGACAAAAATACCCTTTTCTTTCAGGACTTCGCTAATAGCGCGATCGCGTTCTTTTGAATAAGGCTCGACATCCCAATTCCAGAATACAGCCTTCGCATTTAGCGCCGCCGCCAAAGCTGGGATTGCTTGAGTCGGATTGTCATGAAGGATCAACAATTGACTACCAGCCTTTGCGTAGCGTTCTTGCAGTGACTGCAAACTGCCAATCATATAAGTCACTCTTGCCGGTGCCACATCATCCCTGTTCAAAATATTCGGATCTAAGCAGAAAACCCCTACCACCTTTGGACTTTGCTGCCGTGCAGCAGCCAATCCTAGATTGTCCGAAATGCGTAAATCGCGGCGGTGCCAAAACAAAATCAGGTCAGACATTCAATCCTTGCTTTTCAAATAACTCGCTTATGTTTGACAGTTTAAAAGGTGACAACACCGTGTGTATCACTCCTGCGAGTGACTGCAAACTAAACGGCTATAACAATCCTCAATGATTCGTGAAGGCGAGATCCGCGACTTCTTTAAAGTCGCGGATCTGAACCGCTGGTATCTTACAAATCAAACAAGATTCCTATATAGCGTTTCTCAGGTGGGTGGAATATATTGCAGTTCTAATGCTCAATAGAGACATAGCAATGCCATGTCCCTACTGATGTATCGCACCTAATTGAGAATTGAAATAATCTTATATCTGGCTATTAAAATATAAAAAATTAGCCAACTTAAACTGGCTAATTTTGTGTAGTCGCAGACTTTAACCTAACGAACTATTGTAAAAAAGGACGAGCTAAGAAAAAACTAGAAATCGATTTAGCATCTACTGGTTCACCCGCCAGAATTGCTTGCTCTAATTCCTGGGGAGTCATCAAAATCGTTTCAATATCTTCGTCAACATCTTGACTGGGAGGTATCTCCAAACGTTCTAAATCTTGCGCTAAAAAAGCGTAAATAAATTCATCTGAATAACCGGGAGCAAGGGAAAACTTACCTAAATTTTGCCATTTGTGAGCGCGATATCCGGTTTCTTCTTCAATTTCGCGCTTAATAGTCTCCTCTGGAGCTTCATTCGGTTCTATCGTTCCAGCCGGGAACTCCAAAAGACGCCCCTGTACAGCAAAACGATACTGCCTCAATAGGATCAACTTCCCTTCTGAGGTTACAGGAACAGCAAGCGCACCACCAGGATGCCGAATGCATTCCCAGTCTCCTTCTACTTGGTTCGGGAGGCGCAGACGGCTGACTTCAAAATTAAATTTACGCCCCTGGTAGAACAAGCGTTGTTTGAGGACTTCAGGGGGTTCTTGACCCAGTGCCATAGGAAACTACAAACGACGGACTTCTGAACAGTCTACAGCCTGAACGAGTTGCGCGATCGCACATCCAGAAACTGGCTCGAGCCAATCTGGTGCAATTTCCGCTAAAGGCACCAGCACAAACGCTCTTTCTCTCATCCGAGGGTGAGGCAACTGGAGAGGCGGAACCTCCCCACCCTGAGTGTCCAAAATCACATCATCAAAGAGCAATAAATCAAGGTCAAGTGTTCTCGCTCCCCAGCGCTCTTGACGGACGCGACCAAAGCGATCTTCAATTGCCAACAGGGTCTCTAACAATTGCTGAGGCTTCATCTGAACGTGCAGCAGGGCACATCCATTCAAATAATCTGGTTGAGGTGGCCCTACAGCCTTCGTTTGATACCAACTAGACTGGGCTTGCAGAGTAATTCCAGGAGTTCGGTTCAGCGTTTCTAGAGCAGCCTCTAGAGTGGCGCGGGAGTCGCCGAGGTTGCTACCAAGAGCAACTGCGCTTCGCCCACCCTTTGCTAACGCAGCTTTTGCGTATGTCATGATTCCAGCCTGACCCCTTCAGGTGCGGCTATAAAGAAACTTAGCCTGCCTACACAGGCTAAACAAACTCAGTCGAATCGAAGATTAGGACTCTTAGCTGTTTGAAGCTCCTCTGCCCAAAACTTGCTGTTTTAAGGTCTGGAAGTCTTGAGATAGTTCTTTGCGGCTTTCAGCAGTAAGTAGGTAACGATAAACAAACCAAGCCGTATATCCAATGCCAATGAGCTGTAGGGTTGGCGCTATCAACGGCAAGCTATGAATCGCCGCCAGCAAAGCTACTGTTATTCTTAATGTGACTAACACTGCTAAGAGTAGTCCAAGGGTAACGAGCGATCGCTGGTAGGAGGAAAAAAAGTTGCCCGCATAACTTGGCATCTTTTCTAAAAACCTAGCGATTTGTGCCCACACCTGCTGCACTTGCCCAGTATAGGCTTGAGTAGACGACACTTGTAACTCCGAAGGTGTTGCTTCTACGTTTTGTACATTGACTTCTACTGAAGGATTTTCAGATTCGAGCCTACTTTCAGAAGAGGGAGTTTCAGGATTCATATCAATTTTTGGGAATGACAACAACTTGATGTCTTGGTTGGTTATGGGAGTGTTTCTTCTAGTTCTGCTTTTTCTAATCAAAAAGTGAAGAACAGACTCTGCTACCAAGTTATTATCTATTGGGGTGATAAAAATCAAGCATCCTGAGGTACAAGTAGCAAAACTACCAAGCTGGAACACCGAACGCTCGTTTTCTCCTTTAAAAATTGACAAGCTTTCCCGCAACCGGCTGTAGCATTGGTTCAGCACTCTATAGAAAGCTCTGTGAAACTCACTCAGTCCACTATCGATCTCACTCAAGCAGCAGCTAGTGAAATAAAACGTTTGCAATCCAAGCGTCAAAACGCCAACGCTCTATTATTTCGTCTAGCAGTTCAATCAGGTGGTTGTTCTGGCATTTCCTATACTTTCAGCTTTGATGAAGCTGTGAAGCCGGACGATAGACTGTATGAATGCAATGGCATTAGAGTATTGGTTGATGCTCAAAGCCTAGCCTACCTCAATGGCCTCACCTTAGATTACTCAGAGGATCTCATGGGTGGCGGGTTTCGCTTCCACAACCCAAATGCTAAAGAAAGTTGTGGTTGCGGTAACTCTTTCTCTATTGATGAACCGCTTGCCGACTCTGCTACCCCAGAAGCTTAATCTCAGCTCTTTGAATTGACAGAACCCCTGACAGATGATAAACTCAGAATTTGTCTGCATTTGGAAGTAGCAAGGATTCAGTAACCCCAGTAACTCATGCCCACAATCCAGCAGCTCATTCGTAACGAGCGCCTAAGTACACAGAAGAAAACTAAATCACCAGCCCTAAAAAGCTGTCCGCAACGTCGTGGTGTCTGCACCAGAGTATATACAACGACGCCTAAAAAACCCAACTCAGCCCTCCGGAAAGTGGCAAGAGTTCGTTTGACTTCAGGTTTTGAAGTAACGGCATATATTCCTGGTATCGGTCACAATTTGCAAGAACACTCGGTTGTGATGATTCGGGGTGGACGGGTTAAGGACCTGCCCGGAGTCCGTTACCATATTATTCGCGGAACCCTAGATACCGCTGGGGTTAAAGATCGTCGTCAGGGTCGTTCTAAGTACGGAACAAAACGTCCTAAAGCGGCAAAGTAAGCGGAGTATCTATACTGCGTTTGGTACAGTCACGATCAATGACTTCCTTTTTGCAGAAAAGACAAAACGTTCATACGGCTCAAAACGTCCTAAATCTAGTGCCAATTGCACAGGAAATGTGTGGAAATATCCGTCTCCGAGCGGATGCCGATGAACCCCCGGTATAAATGGTAGAGTTGAATTGAGGATGTTTTTACTGGATTCCGTGCGGGAAGACGCATCAGAGATGTTGTAAACACGTAGAGAAGCACCCGTTAATGCGAGTGTATGCGAATCCAGTAGGATGTATCCGAATCTGTAGAAGGTTGCTTCAGTTCCTCAAACCTAAAAATTGGGAAATTAATGCGCTGGGGAGACAACCGTTGCTGGTATTTAGGGGAAACCTAAATGTTAGGTAGGGAAGAGTTTAACAGTCGGGCGAACTCTCTACCTTATGTAGTAAGCGGCTCTCTCAAACCCGCAAAGACTTGTTGAAAAAAATCCCATCTCAGGCACGAACATTGGGAGGGATCGTAAAAATTCTGTATTTTATTCATTGAAGGCTTAGTATGTCTCGTCGTACCGTTGTTAAAAAGCGTCCTGTTCCCCCTGATTCGATGTATAACAGCCGTCTTGTCAGTATGATGGTGCGGCGGATTATGCATAGTGGCAAGAAATCTATTGCGACTGGGATTATCTATGATGCGCTAAAAACCATCGAAGAACGGATTGGAGCAGATCCCCTAGAGACTTTTGAGAAAGCAGTTCGGAATGCGACCCCTTTGGTGGAAGTCAAGGCTCGTCGAGTGGGTGGTGCCACCTACCAGGTGCCAATGGAAGTCCGCCCTGACCGTGGAACTGCGCTAGCGCTGCGTTGGCTAATTCAGTTTGCTCGTTCTCGCCCAGGCCGCACAATGGCTGGGAAGCTCGCAAATGAGCTGCTTGATGCCGCTAATGAGACAGGGAATGCGATTCGCAAACGCGAAGAAACTCACCGAATGGCTGAAGCGAATAAGGCGTTCGCCCACTATCGATACTAAGCACTACTACAGACGCGAGATCGGTTATTGCGACTGTTTTGCTCGCGTCTGTACGAGCTGAAAATCTTAAATAAAGTATACAATTTTAAACGAGATAGAACGCATAGCACATTACTAGCTATGCGGCACAGAGGAAGGAGGTAGCTGTGGCACGTACCGTCCCGCTAGAGAGAACACGCAACATCGGAATTGCTGCCCATATTGATGCGGGCAAGACAACAACAACAGAAAGGATTCTGTTCTATTCCGGTATCGTTCATAAAATTGGCGAAGTCCACGAAGGCACAGCAACGACTGACTGGATGGAGCAAGAGCGGGAAAGAGGTATTACCATTACCGCCGCTGCGATTAGCACGAGCTGGCGGAATCACCAAATCAACATCATTGATACCCCTGGTCACGTAGACTTCACGATTGAAGTAGAACGTTCAATGCGGGTGTTGGATGGCGTGATTGCTGTGTTCTGCTCGGTGGGAGGCGTGCAGCCTCAATCTGAGACTGTATGGCGACAGGCAGATCGGTATAAGGTGCCTCGGATCGCTTTTATCAACAAAATGGATCGGACTGGAGCGAACTTTTACAAAGTTTATAACCAGATACGCGATCGCATGCGGGCAAATGCTGTCCCCATTCAAATTCCTATTGGTGCTGAAAGCAACTTTGAGGGAATTGTAGACCTAGTTCGGATGCGAGCCTACCTCTACAAAGACGATCAGGGCAAAGAAATTGAGGAAATAGACATTCCTGCAAACCTTCAGGAGGTAGCCCAAGAGTACCGCACTAAGCTCATCGAATCTGTAGCAGAAACCGATGATGCCCTGACGGAAAAATATTTGGAAGGCGAAGAACTAACCGAACCAGAGATTCAAAAGGCGTTGCGTAAAGGCACAATTGCTGGCACAATTGTCCCGCTGTTGTGTGGTTCTGCCTTTAAAAATAAGGGTGTCCAGCTGCTGTTAGATGCCGTGGTAGATTATCTACCCGCTCCTATTGACGTTCCTCCAATTCAAGGACTATTGCCAGATGGCACTGAGGTAGTAAGGCACGCTAGCGATGACGAACCAGCGGCTGCTTTAGCTTTCAAGATTATGGCAGACCCCTATGGACGCTTGACATTCATTCGGGTATATTCTGGCGTAATCAAAAAGGGCAGTTACATCCTCAACTCAACCAAAGATAAAAAGGAACGTATCTCCCGCTTGATCGTTCTCAAAGCTGACGAACGAATCGAAGTAGATGAAATGCGGGCTGGTGACTTAGGTGCAGCTTTAGGTCTGAAAGAAACCTATACGGGCGATACCATCTGTGACGAAAACTCACCAGTGATTCTGGAGTCTCTGTTTATACCAGAACCTGTAATCTCCGTAGCAGTGGAACCCAAAACTAAGCAGGATATGGAGAAGCTCTCCAAGGCTCTGCAATCGCTCTCAGAAGAAGACCCGACGTTCCGAGTTCACATTGACCCAGAAACTAACCAGACAGTAATTGCGGGGATGGGCGAACTGCACCTAGAGATTCTCGTAGATCGGATGATGCGAGAATTCAAAGTAGAAGCCAACGTTGGTGCGCCGCAAGTTGCCTACCGCGAAACCATTCGCAAAGCTGTCAAAGCTGAAGGGAAATTTATCCGTCAGAGCGGTGGTAAAGGTCAGTACGGTCACGTTGTGATTCAAGTCGAGCCAGGAGAGCCGGGGACTGGTTTCGAGTTTGTCTCCAAAATTGTTGGGGGTATAGTACCTAAAGAGTACATAAACCCAGCAGAGCAAGGGATGAAAGAAGCCTGCGAATCGGGTATTGTAGCTGGATATCCGGTGATTGACCTCAAGGCGACGATGGTGGATGGCTCTTACCACGAGGTAGATTCCTCAGAAATGGCTTTCAAAATCGCAGGCTCAATGGCGATTAAAGAAGCTGTAATGAAGGCTTCACCAGTGCTATTGGAGCCTATGATGAAAGTTGAGGTGGAAGCTCCAGAAAACTTCCTTGGGGATGTGATGGGAAACCTCAACTCCCGCCGCGGTCAAATTGAAGGCATGAACTCGGAACAAGGCATTACAAGAGTAACAGCCAAAGTTCCGCTTGCAGAGATGTTTGGCTATGCGACGGATATCCGGTCGATGACCCAAGGGCGGGGTATCTTCTCAATGGAGTTTAGCCATTACGAAGAAGTTCCTCGCAACGTGGCTGAAACCATCATCGCCAAGAGCAAAGGGAACACATAAATCGGTCTGTAGTCTTTGGTCAGTTGTCAGTAGAAAAGCCAACTGACAACTGACAACTGACAACTGGCAAAGGAAAAAGGAAAAAGGAACAGGTAATACATGGCACGCGCAAAGTTTGAACGCACTAAACCCCACGTCAATATCGGCACGATTGGTCACGTTGACCACGGTAAAACGACCTTAACCGCTGCCATTACGATGACTCTGGCAGCAATGGGTCGGGCGAAAGCAAAGGGTTATGCCGACATTGATGCAGCGCCGGAGGAAAAGGCTCGCGGTATTACCATCAATACCGCCCACGTTGAGTATGAAACCGAATCTCGCCACTATGCCCACGTGGACTGCCCAGGTCACGCGGACTATGTGAAGAACATGATCACGGGTGCAGCTCAAATGGATGGTGCCATTCTGGTGGTGTCGGCGGCAGATGGCCCCATGCCTCAGACGCGGGAACACATCCTCCTGGCTAAGCAAGTTGGCGTTCCCCGGCTAGTTGTCTTTTTGAACAAGCAAGACATGGTGGACGATGAAGAATTGTTGGAACTGGTAGAACTGGAAGTCCGGGAACTGCTAAGTTCTTATGAATTCGACGGTGACAATATTCCCATCGTCGCCGGCTCGGCGCTACAAGCGTTGGAAGCGATGGCTGCCAATCCCAAGACCCCACGGGGTGAGAATGAGTGGGTAGATAAAATCTACAAGTTGATGGATGAGGTCGATGCTTACATTCCTACTCCAGAGCGGGATATTGATAAGCCCTTCCTGATGGCTGTGGAAGACGTATTCTCCATCTCAGGGCGTGGTACCGTTGCGACTGGCCGGATTGAGCGGGGCAAAGTCAAAGTTGGGGAAACTGTTGAGCTGGTGGGAATTCGAGACACTCGCAGCACAACAGTAACTGGCGTGGAAATGTTCCAGAAGACCTTGGATGAAGGGATGGCTGGCGATAACGTCGGCGTTCTACTTCGGGGTTTGAAGAAGGAAGATATTGAGCGGGGTATGGTGCTAGCCAAGCCTGGTACAATTACTCCTCACACTCAGTTTGAGTCTGAAGTGTACATCCTTCAGGAAAAAGAAGGCGGTCGGAAAACACCGTTTTTTGCTGGCTATCGTCCTCAGTTCTACGTGCGGACAACCGACGTAACTGGAACCATCAAAGCTTTTACCTCGGATGATGGCTCTAACGCCGAGATGGTGATGCCAGGAGACCGGATCAAAATGACCGTTGAGTTGATCAACGCGATCGCAATTGAGCAAGGGATGCGCTTCGCGATTCGTGAAGGCGGTCGCACCATTGGTGCTGGCGTCGTCTCCAAGATCCTAAAGTAGGATTTTGACCAACAAATAAGGAGCAGAGAAGCATATGCTTTTCTGCTCCTTATCTGTGTCCTTGAAATCAGATGCTAAACTCCAAGAGCTGTACGTGTACGGCAAAAAACCGCCGTCCTAGTAACAACTAAAACCTAACAAATAACCACTAATTAGAACCTGGACAACTGAAAATGGCAACTATCCAGCAGCAAAAAATTCGCATTCGCTTGAAGGCTTTTGACCGGCGTTTGCTTGACACCTCTTGCGAAAAGATTGTCGATACGGCAAACCGGACACAGGCAACAGCTATTGGCCCCATTCCCTTACCAACCCGGAAGAAAATTTACTGTCTTTTGCGCTCTCCTCACGTTGATAAGGATTCGCGGGAACATTTTGAAACTCGGACTCACCGCCGCATCATTGACATTTATCAGCCTACCTCCAAGACAATTGACGCTTTGATGAAACTGGATTTGCCAGCAGGCGTTGATATTGAAGTCAAACTTTAAATACACGCTCTTGTGAGTCTGCATTTGACGAAGCCCTTTAGAGGTATCTCTAAAGGGCTTCGTCGTTGGGATTCTAGGAAAGAGATCGGTTAAAGTAAGTAAAGAATCGCACGTACAGCAAGTATAGGGACAATGGCATCCTCTTCCTCAATCGCAGTTCGAGAACTCCCCCTGTTTCCACTGCCCGAAGTGGTGCTATTTCCAGGGAGACCTTTACCGCTACATATTTTTGAATTTCGCTACCGAATCATGATGAACACGATTCTGGAGAGCGATCGCCGTTTTGGGGTTTTGATGTGGGACCCAGTTCAAAGTAAACCAGCTGCCGTGGGATGCTGCGCTGAAATTATCCACTTCCAGCGTCTTCCCGATGACCGAATGAAAATCTTGACCTTGGGACAGCAGCGGTTTAGGGTCTTAGAGTACGTCCGCGAAAAGCCTTATCGCGTCGGTTTGGTGGAATGGATTGAAGACCATCCACCAGAAAAAGACCTCAGAACCTTAGCCTCTGAGGTTGAACAACTGCTCAGAGATGTGGTACGTCTCTCATCCAAGTTGACCGACCAAGACATGGAGCTACCAGAAGACTTGCCTACCCTCCCCAGAGAATTATCCTACTGGGTTGCCAGCAATCTTTACGGGGTGGCATCTGAACAGCAAGCCCTTCTGGAAATGCAAGATACGACAACCCGCCTAGAGCGCGAAGCCGAAATTCTCACGTCTACTCGCAATCACCTCGCGGCTCGTACAGTCCTCAAAGATGCACTCCAGTAAGTTTCATTAGTTGTTAGTCATTAGTCTTCAATGATTAGTTCAGTGCAAAAAGCCTCGCTAATCACTGATTCAGAACTAATGACTAAGGACTAAACACGAGCATCTGCTCGCAAGTCATACCAGCCATACCAGTGACGAACTGCAAGCCAGACAGCGCCCAAGAGAGCGGCTACGCTGAGAGTAAGTCCCGTGTAAGGAACGACGAGTCCCAAGACTGGCACAACCGCACCAGCAATCGTGCAAATGACGGCCGCAAGAGACGCACGGCGGTTTGACCCCAATCCCCACGCCAAGGCTAGCAAGACGATAGAGATGAGAGTCCAAGCTACCTTGACATCAATCAGGCGGCTAAGATAAGTCAAAGTTAGCAGACAAGCGAAGAAAATTCCGCCAGCGATCGCTACATTTCTGAGGCTCATGGGTAGCGACATATAAAGCAATAATATCCACCATAAGAATACGGCTGGTGCGAGTAACAGCAACCGGGGAAGGATGCCAGTGTTGCGAATTGGGCCTGTCGAAGTAAAGACACCAAATGGATTTTGGACGGAAACGTTGTCGTCAAATACCCAAGTAAATCGGGTGCCTTGTCCCTCAACCTTACTTTCTGTGGGGATAATCCCACTAGCAAAATCCCCTCCAGGGAAGTTAGCCAGCGCGGTGAGGCGGAAATTGGAGAGTAATTGCCCGGTGGCACTATAAACCCAGCGCGGCCCTCCTTGAGCTTTATAGGTGACTTTAAAACTAGCTGTTTGTCCGGGTTCGAGACGGAATGGAAAACCATAGTCACCGGGATTCGCTTGCTGAAGCCGAGTCCCGTCCCGCTCTACCTTATAGCTTTGCAGCAGTGAATAACCGGCAGGCGGCGGGACTTCAAAGAAAAAATTGCTAATATCAGTCAACGGGTTGGTAACTTTATAATCGGCACTGTAGTCAACGCGATAAATTGCGCGACGATCTTGGGCATCTGTGCTTTGGTCAATTTTGACCTGAACTTGCGATTCGCTCAGAGTTAGCAAACGGCTAACTTCTCGCGTATCGTTGACTTTGACGATTTTACCCTCAACTTGAGTGGTATAAGTGTAAGGCTCTTTGAGAACGTAGCGTACTTGGGGTGCGGGTTGCTCTAGCCTGTCACCGGCAACGCTGGCAGCTACCTGAGCGACCCTTGCTTGTTCCCAGTGGTGGTAGCGATTGCCTAAAGTTGAGCTAAGAAAAAATCCTCCTACCATGAGAATTAAAACCAAGGCAGCGTGGGGTAAACTTCGCAGTAATCGGGAGTAGCGAACAACCCACTCACCCATGAAAATCGCTTGTTCTGGTTGATCGCGACGGAGAGAAAAACTTAGCAGCGCGATCGCAATTCCCAACGCACCAACTAGAAACACAATGATGAGGAAGGTACTCAGTACCTGCCCCCCAAATTTCATTAGCTCAGCCGGATGCGTTAAATCGGGCAATCCGGGAATGCCTTGAGCAGATTGAAACATAAAAGTTTGGGATTTTGTAGAGACGCTCGATATAGCGTCTGGTTTGAGTTTTAGAGACTACAGTCCCAAGGCTAGAGTTTCCCTACCGGCAGAATTGAATAGCTACCAAATATTTTGAGCGTTTCGGTATAGGTGGATAATTCTTCTAAGGCAGATTGAACCGATGCCTCTGTAGTGTTCGCTTCCAAGTCAATAAAGAACAGATAGTCGCCAAGACTCCGCTTCGTCGGGCGAGATTCAATTCGACTCAAGTTAATGTCGCGACTGGCAAACACTTGAAGCAGTTTGGCGAGTGCCCCAGGCACATTGGCAGGAACGCTGAACGCCAAAGAAGTACAATTGCCTCCGGTAGCGGGTTGTAAACTCAGCACCCAGAACCGCGTGTAGTTGTCAACATAATCATTAATCGGGCAAACCAGAATCGGTAGATTGTAGAGTTGAGCGGCTCTAGAGGAAGCGATCGCCCCCGCTGTTTTGTCCTCATCCAGATACTTGAGAGCTTCCGTCGTCGCATTTGTCGGTACCAGCTGCGCCTGCGGCAGAAACCGCTCCAGCCACCCCTGACACTGAGCCAAAGCCTGTGGGTGAGAATAAACGGTCTGAATTGCCTCTAAATTCGGCGCTCGTGACATCAGAGCATGAGAAATTGGCAGTACCAAAGCTTGTTGAATTTGCAGCGTATCTAACTGCCACAGGGTATCCAACGTTGTCGTAACACTGCCCTCAACCGAATTTTCTACCGGCACCACAGCTAGATCCACTTGTCCCTGCGCTGCGGCTCGGAGTGTCTGAGCAATGCTGGGATAGGGACATAACAACGCTTCCTTTCCCATCTGGGTTAGCCAGCTAACATAAGCCAAAGCAGCAGCTTCTGCGTAAGTGCCAGGAGGTCCTAAGTGTGCAACGGATACGACCATTAAAGCTAGCCCTTTATTTTTCCGTGATAGTCATTCTGACACCTTTTTTACCTTTCTCAGAAAGTCGGTGCTAACGAGGCTGTCCCTCGCAAGGGATAGAGTGGAGCTACTTTATGCCCTATCCCAGTGTCTATTTCTTATGCCTCCGAAAGAGGAGACCTGCTTCATAAATTTTTATAATTACAGAATGCTTTAGTTGATGCCTTCTTTACTAGGACGGATTTTAGCTCCAGAAAAAATTCTGTCCGCTTTTTTAAGAACTGTAAAGTAAAATTAATTTAATTTAGCGTACAGAATTACATTCTGTTACCATCCTCTCATGCAAACTCAATTTGTTGCCTCCCAATCTGTTCAAATTGCTGTTCCGGAACAACCTGTTCCCATTCAGCATTATTTGCGCCAGCCCCAACGTCTTGTGCAGGCTCTAGTCGATCCGACTCGAATTGAACAACTCAGTGACGAGCTTTTTCGTTTGAAAATGCGTCCCTTAAGCTTTATGACCCTGAGCATTCAACCAATTGTGGATTTAAGAGTATGGGCAGAGTCGGATGGAACAGTTCATTTAACATCTACAAATTGCGAACTGCGTGGTGTTGAATATATCAACCAACGCTTTGCTCTCAATTTAATTGGTAAGCTTTCTCCGTGCGAATTGAATGGAACAACTCATCTCAAAGGAAAAGCAGATTTAGAGGTCAAAGTAGAGCTGCCGCCGCCTTTTTTGTTTACCCCTAAGCCGTTTTTAGAAGCGACTGGAAATGCTCTACTCAAAAGTGTACTGTTAACTATCAAACAACGATTGATGCATCAGTTACTTTTAGACTATCGTCGGTGGGCAAACGCTACTAATTCTCAGTCCTCTGCAATTAGCAATCAGCCTTCTGAAAGTTTTGAGTTTTGAAATTATTAGAGCGGTTTTGCTCGTTTTATCTGTTGTCTCAGCAATATGTTTGGATAAACCCGCTTGTACTCAATTGCTCAGGAGTAGGGCATCAGTAAATTGTTTTTATTGATTACCCACCCGACAGGGACTAAAAGACATTCGATGCAAGCGCGAAGGACCGTATTGTTGCAGAGCTAAGAGATGCGGAGCAGTACCGTAACCTTTATTAGCTGCTAAATGATAGGCAGGATACTGGGTGGCGAAACGCATGATTAAGTCGTCGCGCCACACTTTGGCAACAATGCTGGCCGCAGCAATGACCAGCGATCGCTCATCACCCTTCACAAGATTCTGTTGCGGTACCGCCAAGTCTGGCAGCGACCACTTCCCATCAACCAGACACATCTGCGGCTGCACCTTTAGCTTAGTGACAGCCCGCTTCATCGCCAATAACGACGCCTGCAAGATGTTGATCTGGTCAATTTCCTGATTGTTGGCATAGCCGATTTTCCAGTCAAGCGCGATCGCTTGAATGTGTTCTGCCAGTTTGCTGCGCCGATAGCTAGACAGCTGTTTGCTGTCTCTAACCCCAGCGGCTGCAAGTTCCTCAAAAGCAGACTTGGGTAGAATTACAGCCGCCGCTACCACCGGCCCAAATAAGGCTCCGCGCCCCACTTCATCCACACCGGCAACCAGTTCCCAATCGCCAGCTAACTCTGGCAGATCTGCTAGGTTGAAATTCGGTTTACGGATTCGCTTTACGACGGCGGGGGCATTTTGCACTTCCGGCGACACGATCTTTGACTCCTTGAGAATTTAGCTTCTGACGAATGAAGGATGAATCATAACAGTATGGAACTGAATTTTTAGGTAAATACCTACAGTCTTTCTCGTTTCATCCTTCATCCGGCGCATTAGCGCCGCTTCGCTAACATCCTTCAGCCTTCAGAAGCCTCCGTTGCAGAAGACCGACGACGACGCCGCCGGTTTATCACGGGGCTACTTTCGGCTTCATTAGAGGATGCAGAAGAAGCACTCTCCACAGTGTCTTCTTCCCTAGGGGCTTCTGGTTCGGACATCACCACAGGCATCACCAACTGAGTTGGTGGTTCCTCGTCCGTTGTCTCATCTCCCCCATCTCTCATCTCATCTTCCTCGTAGGCGGAGGATATATAAGAGAATTTCTCGTCAAGCGCGGACTCTACGCCAGGAATATCCCTATCTATGATGTTATCTATGACGCTGACAGCTTCCCTGCTTGGTTCTACAGACGGTGCAGGTGCAGTTTGGGCAGACTCTCCGGGTAAGGTGACAGAAACAATCGCTGATTTAGGATTTTTGACCTGCCGATTAAGGAGTACCAACGGAGAAATTCCCATTAAAGCATAGATATCTTGTTGCTCTGGGGTCATTTCAATCGAAACAATCTCCGGCGGTTCAACTTCCTGCCTGGAAGGCTTAGGACGCTCCGGTCTTGACGCCCGACGACCTTCTTCCACAGCGGGTAAAACGGGCAATGGCGCTGCTGTAAATGCCTCGGTGTCTCTGGATACTTCTGGTTCTGCCACCGGACTCTGTCTGAAATGATTCACCAGTGGCGGAGAAGTCGAGACTCGAACGGGATTTTTAGTGATTTCCTCTCTTGCAGGAGGTTCGCCGATACGGCGGCGACGACGACGGCGATTATTGTTATTGACTCCTCCCCGTTCCTGATAACTGGGATGATGCATCAAATCCATTGCGTCATCATCATCATCATCATCAACAGCTAAATCTAAGGCTTCGCTGCGACTTTCACGGATGTCTGGGAGGGGCATTTCCCGGACGCCAAGTTCGTTTCGTTCGTTTCGTTCGTTTCGATAAGGTGCCGTCCGGACTTCCCTTACAGGCACTGGCACAGAATGCTCGGCAATTTCCCCGCCATTTCGGGCAGGCTCACCCGGAAGGCGAACTTGATGCCCCAAGCCGCCGCAGGTCGGGCACGCCTGACTAAACAATTCGTAAATATTTTGACCTTGGCGCTTGCGGGTCAGTTCTACTAAGCCGAGTTCTGAGAGTTGAGCAATCTGCGGTCTTGCTTTATCTACTTTCAGTGCTTTGTTAAAGTGTTCCAGCACTTGCAGCTGGTCTCGCCGCTGATCCATGTCAATAAAGTCAACAATAATCACACCGGCGATATTCCGAAGCCGCAGTTGGCGGGCAATTTCCGTTGCTGCCTCGCTGTTAGTCCAGAGGACGGTTTCGCGGGCTGTTGCAGAGCGGGTAAAGGAACCGGAGTTGACATCTATGACCGTCAATGCTTCCGTCGGCTGAATGATAATGTAGCCACCGGAAGGAAGATCAACTCTAGGCTTGAGGGCTTCTCGAATGGCAGCATTGACGCGGAAGTATTCTAAAATCGGGAGACGCTCGCGGTGATGGTCGATCAAAACCCCTTCAGGCGATCGCCCTCCGCTCCAGCTAAGTAAGTATTGCTTAACTCGTTTGACTCCCGTGTGGGAATCTACCACAATGCGATTGACTTCCGCACTGTACATATCTCGCAGGACGCGCTGAATGAAATCATCGTCTCGATTCAACAGCGCTGGTGCCCTGGTGGAGTTTACCTCTTGCTGAATTGCCTCCCACTGTTTTTGCAGAGACTCTAAATCTTCAATGATGGCTTCTTCCGAGCGTCCTTCTGCTTCTGTCCGCACGATCAGCCCCATACCTGCGGGTTTAATCAGAACCGCTAACGCTCTTAGGCGGTTGCGTTCGCTCTCACTCTTGATTTGCCGAGACAGGCTTACACCCCGTCCGAAGGGCATCAACACTACATAGCGTCCGGGTAAACTGACGTTTCCGGTAAGCCGGGGGCCTTTGTTGCCCGTCGGCTCTTTCATCACTTGTACCAATACTTTCTGCTGGGGTGTCAGCAGTTCTGTTATCGCACCGGCAGAGCGTTTTAGCCGCAACGGACCCAAGTCAGTAACATGAATAAAGCCATTTCGCTCTGTATCTCCAATGTTTACAAAGGCAGCATCTATCCCAGGTAAGACATTTTCGACAACGCCCAGATAAATGTCTCCAACTTGATGGTTGCCAGTCGCAACGACGAGTTCTTGAATTTGATCTTCCCAAAATACGGCAGCGATTCGATGCTGCTCTGCGATGATAATTTGCTTTGGCATTCAATTTCCTCAAAATTTGCAGCAAGCTGATAGCACAACAGACAGGCGGAAGTTGCTCACTGGCAGAAGGCGGAATGGAATGTATTCATTTATCCTTCCGTACCCTTCGAGGTACAACGAAGAGCGGCTCTTCGAGAAGACCTTCGGTCTACGCCCCACATCCTTCATCCTTTCGAGGTGACTCTCACTTTTGCTCAAAAAAAATAACAGTGTCAGCCTGAAACAACTCTGTACGGGCCGGTTTTGTTTTACCTTCTGGTTCAATGACAGCAGGGATAGATTCTAAACCCGCCCCTACCTAGAGAGAATAAAGGTGCGATCGCCCATAGTCACTGGAATCAGTAACCGACAAGCTGGGTCAACTCTTCCCCGATGAATTTAAGTTGCCAGTGCCATCCTTTTTCAAAAAGGTTGAACGCTGGACTTTGCCAAGAATGAACAGAAAGTCTCAAAGAAAAGCTAGCTGCGCGAGCGCCACCATGACAGGTTCACACGAGGGGCAACCCGATGGAGCCTCGATCCGCAATTGCTTCTATTGTGATGTATTATATCGCGCTGTTACGCCGATCGGACGTAACTTAGATTGGCAGTGGCGTTAGCCAGAACTTTCTCAGCCTAAGTTTGCAGATTTGGTTGCTTAACCGACAATCGAAGCTTGTCTACGCAGACTGGAAATCGTCGCGATCGCGTGCTGTGCGACTCGATCGATCTCCTCCGCAGTATTCTGCCGTCCAATCCCAAACCGTACCGACGCATAAGCCAACAGTTCCGAGCGTCCTAGCGCCGTCAGGACGTGAGAGGGAGACACTTTGACAGAGGTACAAGCCGATCCAGAAGACACTGCCACCACTGGTTGCAATCCCAGTAATAGCGCTGCTCCATCTACACCCTCGACACTAATATTAAGGTTTCCGGGTAGTCGCTGGGTGGGATGTCCATTTAAATGAATCCCTGTCAAACCGCTTAGTTGCTGCCATAGGCGTTCCCGCAACTGGACGAGGCGTTGCGTCTGCGATTCCATTTCCGTGAGTCCCAGTTCTACTGCCTTGGCAAACCCAACAATTTGCGGTGTATAAAGAGTACCAGAGCGCATCCCCCGCTCATGACCGCCTCCATGCATTTGGGGTGCCATTTGGACTCTAGGGTTGCGGCGTCGGACGTAAAGAGCGCCGATTCCTTTAGGGCCATAGACTTTATGGGCAGTCATTGACATCAAATCAATGTTCATCGCCGCTACATCTAGGGGAATTTTGGCAATTGCTTGGGCAGCATCAGTATGGAAAAGAACCTGATGCTGGCGACAAATTGCCCCAATCTCTGCTAACGGCTGTATAACTCCAATTTCGTTATTCGCCGCCATCACCGAAACTAAAATCGTGTCCGGACGAATCGCTTTCTCTAACTGGGTTAAATCAATAAGTCCATCGCTTTGCACGGGGAGGAAAGTCACCTCAAAACCAAGTGATCGCAAATAATCACAAGGATCGAGAACCGCATTATGTTCCGTCTCTACAGTAATAATGTGGCGTCCTTTTTGAAAATAAGCTTCCGCGACGCCCTTAATTGCTAAATTATTTGCCTCCGTCGCACCGCTGGTAAAGACAATTTCTTCTGGTGTGGCATTGATCGCGTCTGCCAAAATTGCTCTGGCTTGTTTGACAGCAGCTTCCGCTTCCCAGCCATAGACATGGGTAATACTGGCAGGGTTGCCAAAATGCTCGGTAAAGTAAGGCAGCATTGCCGCTAACACCCGCTCATCAAGAGGTGTCGTTGCATGGCAATCGAGATAAATAGGGCGCTGAGTCAATTGTTTCGTTGAATGGTTCACAATCCCATTTTGGCAAATTGTAGGTCTAGCGATTGAGGATACGATAGCCGTAGCCTCAGCTCGGTGCAGAAGGAGGTTCCCATGAGTCTGACTATCCAGGATTTAGAAAAACTGCAAGAAAAGTGGTGAATGTTTCAGGGCGATCGCTTTCTAGGTTTTCTAGAAAAATTATCCCAAGATCCTCAATCTTTTAGGGCGACGATTGCCAAACCTCGATTTTCCCCTCCTCACCATTGCTGACCAGGGTTTTCCCATCAGGACTAAAAGTAACAGAATTAACAGCGCCTGAATGGTTAGAAATCGGGCTTTTTAGCTCTCCTGTTTGTGGATTCCACAGCTTGATTGTCTTGTCCCGACTTCCACTCGCGAGAGTCTGCCCATCGGGACTGAAAGCAACCGAATTAACATAGTCTTTATGGGCAAAGATAGTCCGTGTAGGGCTACATGGCTGTGCGCCTTTACAACCCTTCAAAAGCTCTTGCAGATTCCATAGATAAATTTTGTCAGAAATGTTGCTAGTGGCGAGAATCCGACCATCTGGGCTAATGGCGACAGCAGGAACACCATTGTCTGAAGGCTCGGAGACGGTGCTAATCAGGGTACCTGTGGACAGATTCCACACTTTGATTGTTTTGTCATCGCTGCCACTGACAAGGGTTTGTCCATTTTGAGCGATCGCAACCGATAAAATAAAGCCTGAATGACCCTTGAGAGTAGTTTTCAGTTGCCCCGTGCCCAAATTCCACAGCTTGATTGTCTGATCCTTACTCCCACTAGCGAGAGTTTGTCCATCTGGGCTAATCGCAATCGAAAAAACCCGGTCTTCAGGCCCTGATTTGAGGGTTTGCAGTAGTTGCCCAGAGTGCAAATTCCACACTTTAATGGTTCCGTCACCACTACTACTTGCTATCTTCTGCCCATCAGGGCTGAAGGCAAGGGAATAAACCCAGTCTGAATGACCTTTGAGGGTTTGCAGTTGTTGTCTCGTCCCTAAATTCCACAGCTTGATAGTGTTGTCATCACCACCGCTTGCGAGGGTTTGACCATCCGGGCTAATCGCAACCGAATAAACATTTTTTGAATTTCCAATAAAAGTATTGGCTAAAGCAATATTTTCTACCCGATCCCAAGAATTATTGAGTTTTTGCAACGACTGTGATGGACTATTTGCAATTTGTAATAAGGGTGATGAATTATTTTGTTTCGGAAAGTAGTAAATCCCCGCTGTTAGCGCGAAAGCAGTGGCAAGACCGACTCCAATTCCGATCAGCCAATGAGGTTTATTTGGAGTCGCAACACCAGCATTGCTCATGGGTGTATCGACCGAGGATGTTGATAACTCAGCAACAGCATCCTGGATTGTTTGTGGCTGAGATGGGTCGGTTTGAGGTAATAGTGTAGAAGTGACAATTGGTTGAGTCGTGGCTGCTCGAGGCGTTAGGGTTTGTGTGGGTGGCACATGATAAGCCCCCGTTGACATTTGGGAATTAACCCATTGAAGTGCTTGCAAAGCTTCTGTTGCTGTTTGGTAGCGTTGACGGTGGTCATAGCGCACCATTTTGTCTAAAACATCTGCGAACGGCTGGCTGACTTGTACCTTATCCCGCCAAATCATCTCGCTGGTTGTCGGATCTTCTGGTAACTGGCTGGGTGGTATTCCTGTAATTGCTTGGATACCAATCATTCCCACTGCATATATATCGCTGCAAAATCGCGGTTTGCCACCGAGTTGTTCGTTCGCCATGTAACCGGGCGAACCAATCGCAACCGTTAAAGTAGTATTCCTTTCAGAGTTAGTTTTTTGAGCGCTAACTTGTTTAACTGCCCCAAAGTCAATTAAAACGATCTTTCCATCTTGTTTGCGCCTAATTAAATTTGAAGGTTTGATATCGCGATGAATGACCTCTTGCTGATGAACAAATTCTAATATTTTTAAAATGTCTCCACAGAGGGTCATTACCTGATTTTCACTCAGATGCTTACCAACAGGTAACTCTTGCTTGAGTTCATGCCCTTCGATAAATTCTTGTACTAAATAGAACTCTTGCTCTTGTTCAAAATGAGCCAAAAGTTGGGGAATTTGATCGTGTTTTCCCAGCTTGTAGAGGACTTGGGCTTCTCGATCGAATAAACGCTGTGATACTTGTAAAGTTAAGGGGTCGGTAGCTTGGGGTTTAAGTTGCTTAACAACACACAGTGGATTTCTGGGTAGCTGCCGATCTTCAGCCAGGTAAGTTTGACCAAAACCCCCGCGTCCCAAGTGTTTGACGATGTAATAGCGACCACTGAGCGTTTTTCCCAGCATGACATTTGTACAGTGTAGTTGTCTGATAGTTTAGCCTTGGGAATCGGGAAATCCACAGAGTACGCGAACTGACAAGTCAGCGCTAGGCTAACGCCTCGCTTCGCATGAGCGCGATCGCTTTTCGCCCTCTTGTTTCCTCAGCCCTGATTCTCTACCCTTATTTCCCCAAGCTTCTAGCTTTAAGGCACGCTCCAAACCTTAATGGTTCCATCCAGGCTACTACTGTAAATCGTCTGCCCATCCGGACTAATCGCAATTGCGAAAATCGTGTTGGAATGTCCCGTCAGGGTGCGAATCAATTCTCCAGTCCGCCGATTCCACAATTTTAGGCTGTTTTCCTTAGTACCACTGCCACTAAAGAGCATCTGACCATCTGGACTGAGGGCAACCGCATACACTCCTCCAGAAAAAGAGCCATTTGGCAATCGAGATCCATGAGGAAACGTATTCAGCAGTTTGCCTGTTTGTAAATTCCATAATTTTGTAGTTCCATCTGGACTGCCACTGGCTAGGGTTTCACCATTCGAGCTAATCGCGATCGCCCTCACTGCCTCGATATGTCCCCCAAAGGTGCGGCGCAGTTCGCCCGTTTCCAAATTCCACACATTGATGTCATAAACGTTACTACTGACCAGCGTTTGTCCATCTGGACTAATGGCAACATTCCGAACGCCCTCATCTAGCCCTTCTTTGATCCCGATCAGCGATCGCACCAATTCACCTGTTTGCAAGTTCCACACCTTGATGGTCTTGTCCTGACTCCCGCTAACAAGGGTTCGTCCATCTCGGCTAATCGCAACGGAATACACATTTCCTAAATGCCCCCTCAGGGTGCGAAGCAGTTCCCCTGTTTGCAGGTTCCACACCTTAATTGTTTTATCGGCACTCCCACTCACCAGGGTCTGACCATCCGAACTGATGGCAACAGAATAAACATATCCTGAATGCCCGGTCAGCGTGTGAATGATTTCTTTGCTGCGGACGTTTCTAATCTTAATCGTCTGGTCGAGACTGCTACTGACAAGGAACTGACCATCCGGGCTAATTGCAATCGATGTAACGCCGCCTGCATGACCGGGGAGGGTGTTGACTAAAGCAATTTCTTGTGGTTTTTCTCCAATGGTATGAGGTCTTTGAAAATAGAAAATTCCGACTGTCAGAAATAGAGCCGTAGCAATACCTGCACCAATTCTGATGAGTACAGGAGCCTTGTTTTGGATAGTAGAAATCCCTTCTTCTTCAGACTTTGGTGGTGCTTCCTGAATAACCGATGTCGCCACAGAAGAATTTTGGCTTGTCGGTTGCCTTGCTGATGAGATTTGAATCGACAGCGTCTGCGTGACGGGTAGCAAAGAAGCAGTAGGTGATGACCTGACGTTATAAGGAGGGGGTGTCATCGGCTGCGTTACTAAGTCAGTATTGAGCTGCTGGAGCGCCTGCAACGCTTCTATTGCTGTTTGGTAGCGTTGGCGGTAGTCATAGCGCACCATCTTGTCTAAAACATCTAGTAGGGGCACGGTATACCGCGTCCCGACCGGCAGGCGATCGCGCCATAAAATTTCACTGTTTCTGGAGTCTTCTGGCAGTTGAGATGGCGGTAATCCGGTAAGGGCTTGAATTCCCAGCATCCCTACAGCATAAATATCGCTACTGAATCGGGGTTTACCGCTGAGTTGTTCGTTTGCCATATAACCGGGGGAACCAATTACCACCGTTAAAGTTGTCTCTCCTGAAGAACTGACTGTCTCAGTGCCAACTTCTTTAACGGCTCCAAAATCAATCAAGACTAATTTGCCATCCTGCTTGCGCCTAATTAAGTTTGACGGTTTAATATCCCGGTGGATGACATCTTGCTGATGGACAAACGCTAAGACTTCTAAGAGGTCTTGTAAAAGAACAATGACGAAGTCCTCTCTCAGTTGCTTCCCAACGGGTAATTCTTGCTTGAGTTCGTGCCCTTCGATGAATTCTTGTACTAAATAAAACTCTTGCTCCTCCTCAAAATGAGCTAAAAGTTGAGGAATTTGATTGTGATTCCCTAAGCGATAGAGGACTTGAACTTCCCGATCGAATAAACGTCTAGCTACCTCCAACGTTAATGAATCGTTAGCCTTGGGTTTGAGTTGCTTAACGACACATTGTGGATTGCCCGGTAGCTGCTGATCTTCGGCAAGGTAAGTTTGTCCAAACCCCCCGCCTCCCAAGTGTTTGATGATTTGGTAGCGACCACTGAGCGTTTTTCCCAGCATGAGGTAGATGCAGTGTTCTGGCAGTTATTCTAGATTAGTCCCCAAGGCTCTGGTTTTGCTTGCCAGCCTTAGATGTTTTAACGCCCAACCGCTACCCCTGCAAGAGAAATCAGGAAACTTGTCCAGTTTCACAAGTCTCACTGAGTAGAAACACTCGTCTCGCTTTAGATGACTCCTGGCTTGTCCGGGAATGACAAGAGCCGTGGAAATGCAACAAATGAATGAAAGATAGAATTAGGACTTCGGCGCGATCGCATACCCTTTGGAAACAATTTAGGGCGACTCCCACCTGATTATGGAAGCACGCCCTAGAAAATTTGATTTCAAAAAAATACTGAAATCGGGTAGTCGCTCGTCGAGCTACCCAACTTTGAACCCTAGCCTACTTTTTTTGCTGACTGCGGGAGTAGTCATCTTGAAAACGAACAATGTCATCTTCTCCTAAATATTCCCCATTCTGAACCTCGATTAATACCAGAGGAATGACACCAGGATTCTCTAGGCGATGAGTATGGCATTGAGGAACATAGGTCGATTGATTACTGCTAAGAGTCAGTTCTTGCTCGCCACAAACAACCTTCGCTGTGCCTGAAACCACGATCCAGTGTTCGCTACGGTGGTAGTGCATTTGCAGGCTGAGCCGGTGACCAGGCTTTACTTCAATGCGCTTGATTTTGTAGCCTCGCCCTTCTTCCAGAATCGTGAAAGAACCCCAAGGGCGCAATTCCGTTGCAGCAATTCCGTTGGTGGCTATCGAACTGGGTAAAGGGAAGGCAGAAGTTTGAGAAATTTCTTGCGCCTGAGCCATTGATGTTTCTCCTTAAAACCGTTGCTTTGTCAGCATGGTGAATACATTTTGAGAATGGACAATTGTAGTGAGCGATCGCTGACACATTGAGGGAATCTTTGCCAAACATAGCAAATCAAACCAGGCTGTTGTAACCGTAAACTACTGAATCCTCGCAATCTACATCAAGTCTTCATAGAAGTTTTAACGGTTGACAAATTGGCTAAATCGTAAAAAAATCCTAAATCAGCGACTACCGGGTGGGCTGGAAGAAGATACCAAGACCGTTGTGAACGCGGGCGGCACTGGAGGGAGGGCGATCTAGGAGCTGCCCCCCTAAGTAGAGGCTGGTAGAGCTGCCCCCGTCGAGGTTGAGGGCGTCAATGATACCCATTTTTTGCATCAGGGCAGCCATTTCTCTCAAGGTAGGCCCAGTTCCACCAACGCGATTGTGAACGGCAACAATCATTAGGTTGCCGTCTGCGGTCGTTCCAATTGCACTGCGAATTGCGGCTTGCTTATCGAAAGCGTCGCTAAATTGCTCGCCTTTGGCATTCAGCACAATTTGCCGATTTTGCAACAAAAGGGGACCAGCACCAACAATGTGCGGGTAGCGGTTAAAGTCAGCAGGGACAGTAGCTCCCTCTACCCATACTTTCGTACCAAGCGGGAGAGAACTGGCTGGTCCTCGGTTGGCGCGTAGGGTGAGTAAGAAACCATTGCGGGGAATGGGAAATGCAGTTTTCCCTGCAATCCCTCCGGGTAGAAGGCTCGTGACTTGGTTGTTCTGAACAACGGCAATGATTTCATCATCAATGAGAGGCGTGTAGGTTGCTCCCCACTCCGGGGTATAGCGGGAAATGCCTGCCTTGACGTAGCCACTGTTGAGGAAAAGAATTGGCAACCGCGCACCCGTTGCGGTCATTAAAGTTTCTTGGAGTGCCAGACGCCCAATTTTTACTGCTCCCGTATCATTCCAGGCGATCGCGCCTCGATTCAGAATCGGCCCGGATAACCAGCGCCCATCCCGCCGAATTGCGCCTAAAGGTAGCTGGTTCTTGCGATTAAAAAAGCCCCCGTTGACTGCCGCCGAGGCGTGCCACATCTGGGCTGTCTCGCTCAGGGGAGCGACTCCCACCATCTTGGAAGGATGGCTCCAGATCGGTTTCATTTTAAAAAAGGGCAAGTTGACATCCCCCTGAAGACGGGGATTCAATATCAGTCCGACCACCGGAAATCGGGAAGAACCCAAACTCACATACTGCTGTTTCCAGCGGATTCCTTTCGCCCAAAGAATATCTCGCTCTACCATCGCCTCTGGTAGAAAATCGATAACCAATCGATTCGGGTTGGGTAGGGAGGAAAAGCGAGGAGACAGACCGGCTGGAATGTTGATACGGATTTGGGTTTGGTTCTGAATTGATTCCACCACTGGAGTCGGTAATTTCGAGCGATGGGGAAGTGGAACTATCGAGGGAATCTCTCCTTCTGTTTCCCTGTCCTTCTCTGCGACCTTCCCTTGCTTCGGAGCCTGTAGCAGCGGTACTGGAGCGGAAGAAAAACGCTGGAGGAGAGCGGGAGTAGCCACTGCATCCATTGTGACGACTAATTCTTCACCCTCTTTTCTCACTTGCCACGGCGTCGGACGATCGATCTCGATCGTCATGCGCGAACCCCTCGGTTGCAGTGCTGGTTGAATATCTGCCACTTGCGCTGGCTTAGAGGAAATCAAGAGCTTGGTGCCCTTTACCTCCATCTTCCAACCGGCTCTCTGGGCGAAATCAGTAATATCTAGATAGCGATACGACCCCACTGCCTGCGTCGCCAACCTTAGCGGCTCTGTTGCCGGTTGGGAAAACCACTGTACCGGCTGTGTGGTGACATCTCCAGTATTTAAAAGCTCTACCCCCAATGTTTGACTCATTCCGGCGTCGCTAATTCCGGTACGGACAGACTCTCCTACCCGCCACTGACTCCAAGTGGCTGGCAAGGTGCGCCCGTTGATAGAAACTTGATAACCCAACCGAGAAATCTGAGGCGATGCTGAAGGCACCAACGCCTGTGTGGTTAGGGGCAATTCCGGTGCCGGTAATTTTTGAAGCTTCCCAGTGGGAGCTGCAACAGGCAACGCTTGACTGGGCAACTTGTTGGGCCTGCTGAGAGCGGCATAAAACTGTAATCCTTTGGGGGGGAGCTTGTGGGGGGCTACAGGTATCTGCTTGGCAGTCGGTGGTGCTATCTGGCTCTTTTCTTCGCTCTCCCGTGCCTTTAACACTGGCTCTTTAGTGCTTCCGACCGGGGAAGAAGTCGCCATGTAAACTGAGAGGGCAATAATGGACGGGAGCGAGAAAGCGATTAGGCGACCGGGGGCAATTATGCCCGCCACACCATCGAACGTCTCACTCTGTGACGTCGTTCTCCTGATCATTCGACAACATCAATAAAAATAGGGCGGCTCTTCTGTAGGGGCGTATTTGCCATACACCTGGATAGCGCTGGATGCGTGTCTACAGAGTCACGACTTCTAAAATAACTCAGCGCGTCAGCAGCACAACTATCAAAAAACAATGACTTTATCTTCTCAAGCCTGCTTTTTTAGCTTCATAATAAAAAGCATAACCGCAGGGTTCGGCAAGACGCTTTATTCAACAACTCAATAGGGCGAAGCATTCGCTCTCAAAGTAGCGGCTAAAAACATAGCCCAGTCTAGACTTGGTGTTGACGATAGCCCCTACAATTTGTTTGTCCTGGCTCTATGTCTTGGGGTCGCTTACCAGTCCCTTGACCAGCGTCGGGGATTTATATTAGGCGTCATTAAAAAATGATAAGATGTCTAATCCGTCACTCTTGCAGGCTGCTGGGATAGGAATCGGGTTAGAACGAGGTTCTTAGCAGCACCTTGCGGGAAGCGATCGCTCTGACAACCAGTTTTGTCACCCTTGGCTCTAGCGCAAAAAAGCAGAAAAAGTAGTAATGTCATTCAGTTGCAGCCTTCATAGTCAAATGGCATCTATATCTAGATAAGTATCTAGATAAGTCAGGCTTTGGAGGCATCACCTAGTCTCGGCGAGAGAAGACTGAAATGAGTGTTTAAATACATTGACGACGAGTTTTGTCATCGTTTGACAATTTTTAATCCTGTTGTTTAGTAAAGTCTTGCCACAGGGTTAGCAACCTGAGAACGGGAAATTTGTATCAGTAAGTAAAGGAAAAACGTGGATCAGCTCATGGAGAACAGGAGTGTGAATGATAATCATCAATTACAGGGAACGCTAAAGGGGGCAGAAACCTCTCCTGGCCCGCGATGGTTGGTAGAGGAACGCGATGCCTGCGGCGTCGGCTTCATCGCCAATCCGCAGGGAACGCCAGAGCATGAATTAGTCGAGAAGTCTTTATCTGCCCTGGCTTGTCTGGAACACCGGGGCGGTTGTAGTGCTGACCAGGATTCTGGGGATGGAGCCGGTTTGATGACCGCCATTCCGTGGGAACTGTTGGGTGAATGGTTGGCAACTCAAAGCATAGAAATGCCCCCGACTCAGCAGACAGGGGTGGCAATGGTATTTTTACCCCAAGATACCGAAGCTGCCAGCAGAGCCAAGGACATTGTTCGGAAAACTCTCGAACAGGAAGAATTAACTGTCTTGGGATGGCGAGAGGTGCCAGTACAGCCCCAGGTGCTGGGGATACAGGCAAAAGAGAACCAGCCACGAATCGAGCAGCTGATCTGTACCTCGACCCATTTACAGGGCGATGAACTGGAACGAAAGTTGTATTTGGCTCGCTGCCGTATCGGCAAGGCACTCAAAGCCAATAGCGACCTCGATTTAGAATGGTCGGAAGATTTTTACGTCTGTTCGTTCTCTAGCCGCACCATCGTTTATAAGGGCATGGTGCGCTCCGCCGTGCTGGGAGAATTTTATACAGATTTAAAAAATCCAGTTTATAAGAGCGCCTTTGCGGTCTATCACCGCCGCTTCAGCACCAACACCCTGCCCAAATGGCCTCTAGCCCAACCAATGCGGCTTTTGGGGCACAACGGCGAGATTAATACGCTGTTGGGAAATATTAACTGGATGATGGCACGAGAGGCAGAGCTGAAGCACCCGCTTTGGGGAGAACGCATCAACGACCTCAAGCCACTCGTTCATCTCGATAATAGCGACTCGGCAACTCTTGATAACGTACTAGAGTTACTGGTACGCACGGGTCGGAGTCCTCTGGAAGCCTTGACGATTATGGTGCCAGAGGCGTACCAAAATCAGCCGGAATTGTTGGAGCGTCCAGAAATTGTTAATTTTTATGAATATTACAACGGGCTTCAGGAACCTTGGGATGGCCCAGCACTGCTAGTATTCAGCGACGGGAAAAAAGTAGGGGCGACCCTCGACCGCAACGGTCTGCGACCGGCTCGATACAGCATCACGCGGGATGGCTACGTCGTCGTCGCTTCCGAAGCCGGTGTAGTCGATTTGCCCGAAGCAGAGATTCTGGAAAAAGGTCGCTTGGGGCCAGGTCAAATGATCGCCGTTGACCTGGAAACCCACGAAGTTCAAAAAAATTGGGAGATTAAGGAACGGATTGCGGCTACCCATCCTTATGGAGAGTGGCTAGCGTCTCACCGACAAAATCTAGCAGCGGAGCCTTTTGCACCAGAACCAAAGCTGGATAATCAAACCTTGCTGCGCCAGCAAATTGCCTTTGGCTACACCACTGAAGATGTGGAAATGATCATTGAGGAAATGGCGTCTTCTGGAAAAGAACCGACATTTTGCATGGGAGATGACATTCCCCTCGCAGTGCTGTCAGAAAAGCCGCATTTGCTTTATGACTATTTCAAGCAGCGCTTCGCCCAGGTGACAAATCCGCCAATTGACCCCCTGCGCGAAGGCATGGTGATGTCGCTATCGGTTTCTCTGGGTAAGCGGGGAAATCTCTTGGAAGTGAAACCAGAGTATGCCCGGTTGCTGAAGTTAGAGTCTCCGGTTCTGAATGAAGCACAACTAGAGCAAATCTGCGCTTCTTCTTTCGAGACAGAGCAGTTCTCAACGCTGTTTGAAATTGAGAAAGGGCCAGAAGGGCTAGAGGCAGCGGTTAGAAGCTTATGCGAAGCAGCGGCTCAAGCCGTCCGTGCTGGGAAAGAAATAATCATTCTAAGCGATCGCATCGCCAGTGGTATCAGCGCTGAATCTAGCTATATTCCACCGCTCTTAGCTGTAGGGGCAGTACACCACCACTTGATCCAGCAGGGTCTGCGGACGAGGGCATCTCTAATTGTCGATACCGCTCAGTGCTGGAGTACCCACCACTTTGCTTGTCTAATTGGCTACGGTGCTTCTGCGGTTTGTCCTTATCTATCTCTGGAAACCGTGCGTCATTGGTGGAGCGATAGCAAAACCCAAAATATGATGCAGCGGGGCAGAATCAAGAGTATTAGCTTAGAGCAGGCTCAAAAAAATTACTGCAAAGCCGTAGAAGCTGGGTTGTTGAAAATTCTCTCAAAAATGGGGATTTCTCTGCTGTCTAGCTATCAAGGGGCACAAATTTTTGAGGCAATTGGCATTGGAGGAGATTTACTGAAGCTCGGCTTTGCGGGGACGGCGTCGCGCCTCGGTGGCTTGAGCGTAGCAGAACTTGCCCAAGAAGTGATGTCCTTCCATTCGGCGGCGTTCCCAGAAGTGCCGCGCAAAAAGCTGGAGAACTGTGGCTTTGTGCAGTACCGTCCGGGGGGCGAGTACCACATGAACAGCCCAGAAGTTGCCAAGTCGCTGCATCAGGCGGTGAAGAATCCGCAGTACGACCACTACGAAGTTTATCAAAAGCACTTGCAAGGGCGACCCGTAACGGCGCTCAGAGATTTGCTGGATCTAGAAAGCGATCGCGCCCCCATTCCACTGGCAGAAGTAGAGCCAGTCGAGGAAATTTTCAAGCGTTTCGCTACAGGTGGGATGTCTCTAGGGGCATTGTCGCGGGAAGCGCACGAAACCCTCGCGATCGCCATGAACCGCATCGGCGGTAAATCCAACTCTGGTGAAGGCGGCGAAGACCCAGTTCGTTACAAAGTCCTCGATGATGTCGATGAAATGGGTCATTCCCAGGTATTGCCACATCTGAAAGGGTTAAGGAATGGGGATACGGCTTCTTCTTCGATTAAGCAGGTTGCTAGCGGTCGCTTTGGCGTCACCCCTGAGTACCTGATGAGCGCCAAGCAAATTGAAATCAAAATCGCTCAAGGTGCCAAGCCGGGAGAAGGCGGTCAGCTACCGGGGACAAAAGTTAGCCCTTACATCGCCATGCTGCGCCGTTCCAAGCCTGGGGTGACGTTGATTTCGCCGCCGCCGCACCACGATATCTATTCCATTGAAGATTTGGCGCAGTTAATTTTTGACTTGCACCAAATTAACCCGAAAGCGGGAGTATCGGTGAAGCTGGTAGCAGAAGTTGGCATCGGTACCATCGCGGCTGGGGTCGCCAAAGCAAATGCCGATATTATCCAGATATCCGGTCACGATGGGGGTACGGGCGCTTCTCCGCTGTCGTCGATTAAACACGCCGGAAGCCCTTGGGAACTGGGGTTAACCGAAGTGCATCGCGTCCTCATGGAAAACAGCTTGCGCGATCGCGTGATTCTGCGAGTAGACGGTGGCTTTAAGAGTGGCTGGGATGTCGTTATTGCCGCTTTAATGGGCGGAGAAGAATACGGTTTCGGCTCAATTGCTATGATTGCCGAAGGCTGCATTATGGCGCGGATTTGTCATACCAATAACTGCCCTGTAGGCGTAGCTTCTCAGCAAGAAAACTTGCGGAAGCGCTTCCCCGGAATGCCAGAACACGTCGTCAACTTCTTCTACTTTGCGGCAGAAGAAGTGCGGAGTCTCTTGGCACGGTTGGGATATCGGTCGCTCAACGACATCATTGGTCGAGCCGACCTCTTGAAGGTGCGCCCAACGAAACTCACCAAGACACAGGCGCTGAATCTAGATTGCCTGACCCGTCTTCCCGATACCCGCGAAGACCGTTCCTGGTTGGTTCACGAGGCCGTTCATAGCAATGGCTCGGTTTTGGACGATCAATTGCTCAACGACCCGGAAGTTAAGGATGCGATCGCAAATCAGTCGAGCGTGACCAAAGCTGTAACCGTAGTAAATACAGACCGGACGGTTGGGGCAAGAATTGCGGGAGTGATCGCGTCTCAATATGGAAACACCGGCTGGAGTGGCAGTCTTACCCTCAACTTCCAAGGCAGTGTGGGTCAAAGTTTTGGTGCCTTCAACCTCCCTGGCATCACCCTCAACCTGGAAGGTGAGGCAAATGATTACGTAGCCAAGGGGATGCATGGTGGCGAAATTGTCATCAAGCCGCCCCAGTCAGCCACCTACGATCCAGCCCAGAACGTGATTGTCGGCAACACCTGTCTCTACGGTGCCACAGGCGGCATTATGCTTGCCAATGGTCAAGCCGGTGAGCGCTTTGCCGTTCGCAATTCTAAGGGCATGGCGGTGATCGAAGGTGCAGGCGACCACTGTTGCGAATACATGACTGGCGGCGCGATTGTCGTCTTGGGCAGAGTCGGACGCAATGTGGGCGCGGGGATGACCGGGGGTTTAGCTTACTTCCTCGATGAGGATGGCAGCTTTACATCGAAGGTAAACCCAGAAATTGTCAAGCTGCAACGAGTCAGGACACCTGCCGGTGAGCAACAACTCAAAGAGCTGATTGAGCTGCACGCCGAACGTACAGGTAGCCAGAAAGCGAAAGATATTTTAGCCAACTGGGCTGAGTCTCTAGCCAAATTTTGGCAAGTTGTGCCTCCTTCCGAGGCTGATTCTCCAGAAGCCAATCCTGAAGCAACACCAGAAAAGGTGCTTAGCTCGGTGCAGTAAGCACTAAAAAGTGAAGGGGAACTATCGGGTTCCCCTTACCAGCATCATAGAGAAGAAATTTTCTCTATAAATTCTATAAATGCCGCTACATCGTACAGGTCAGCAGTAATGAAAGTGATGATTGATGAGTGAAAATAAATTTCTTTAATTCAAGACTCACCACTCAAAACTTAAAACTTTTTCCCAATCACCAGCCACCTCTGTATCGTGCCTGAAAAGAGGAAATATTCTCTTCCCTTATTCAGGTTTTGGAACAGCCGATTGAACTTTTGGAGGAACTCGTTTAGCAGCGGCTGCCAACTTAACTTCTTTGTCTTGCATCTCCATCAGTTCTGGCACAGTAACAAACCTGTAGCCACGCTTTTTGTATTCGGTGATTAGTTGGGGTAAAGCCCGCACCGTATGGTCTCGATTGCCTCCGCCGTCGTGCATCAGGACAATTCCGCCTGGTGTGATTCCAGTTAGCGCGTGCTTGATGAATAATGGCACCGAAGGACGGCTATAATCTCTTGAATCAGAAGACCACATCACAACCGCGTAGTTCTTCTTATGGGCGTAGGCGGCTAATCCGTTTTTAAGATGACCACCGGGTGGACGAAATAGAGTTGTCTTGATGCCTGTAGTTTGATAAATCATGTCGGATGTACGGTCAATTTCACTGGAAGCTCCAGTTTCATTGAAGCGATGGTAAAGGTGGCTCCAAGTGTGATTGCCGATCGCGTGACCATCCAGGGAAACTTGACGCGCCAAATGGGGAAAATTTTTCACGTTCTTCCCCACCATAAAGAACGTTGCCTTGATGTTATTTTTCTTGAGGATTTCCAGCACTTCCAACGTGCTTTTAGGCCAAGGTCCGTCATCAAATGTCAGGGCGATAACTTTCTCTTTGCTGCTGAGTGTTACTTCCTGAAAGGTTTTGCCCTGAAATTGCGTAGGTACAGAAACCATCAGGCGTCTGTCTTGTGCCTCCTGTTCCAATCGAGAGAATACCTTTACAAATGCCTCATCTCGCTGTGCCTTTAAAGCTTGGATATCAATGCCACTTTTTTCGGGGGTGTGATGCCCCATTTTTTCAGTAGGGGATAGAAGAATTTCTGGATCGCTACCTTGTGGGTTTACTGGCAACATGAGACCAGCAATAAAACTACTAGCAGCCGCAGCCAGAGCAATTAATGTTGTTTTTTCCCGCCAGAGAAATCTGTCATACTTTGCCACGTTAAGTCCCCTCCACTCCTCCTTTCATCCGGGCGGCAATTCATCTGCCGCCATTTCCAGACACCATGCTTCTCAAAAATTTTTTCACAACTAGCGGCGCAACTTGCGCGAGCAAGACTGCTAGCTAGAGGACGTGCGTCTAGTGCCCTTTGTTCATCTCTAGAATCTCTGTCTAGAGCGCTAAAAGCTAGAAACTATATCATTTATCGTTAAATTGCTTATTTTTTGTACAGGGCAGTGAAGTCTGCCCTGTTGCAGGCTACAGCAGAATACTCACCAACCAGAAGTTAATCCGGGTTAAAGTTAGTTTTTACTGACCTTGTATTTTTGTTAAACCGTACATTCAGAAAGCAGCCGCTAGACAGGCACAGACAGCCTTTGATGATAAAGGCTGACAATTTGTGCAGTGACTTCGGCTATGCTCAGACCGTCGGTTTGGATCTCGATGGCATCGGCTGCCTTTCGCAGGGGTGCCAAGGCGCGGGTGCTGTCGCGGGTATCGCGTTCTTGAATGTCCCGTTCTAACTGCTCTAAACTGACTTCTGGCTGAGCTTGGTTTTTCAGGTCTTGCTGACGGCGTTGCGCCCGTGCGTGAGCGGAGGCGGTTAAGAAGATTTTGAGTTCCGCATCCGGGAAAACGTGGGTGCCAATGTCGCGTCCTTCGGCGACGACGCCTCCTTTTACTCCCCAGCGCTGCTGTTGTTTTACGAGTTCTCGGCGGACGTAGGGTTGAGCAGCGATCGCTGATACTTGAGCCGTGACTTCTCGCGAGCGAATTGCCTGGGTGACTTCCCGATCGTGAATCCAAACCCGCACTGGCGTCTGGAGGTCGTCACTGGTGCTTAGCTGAATCTGAGAACCACTCGCTAATTCGGCGATCGCGGGTTCATCTTTGACGCTGGTTCCTGATTCCAGAACCAGCCAAGTCAGGGCGCGGTACATCGCCCCGGTGTCTAAATAAAGTAGTCCTAAAGACTGGGCAACCGTGCGGGCTACGGTCGATTTTCCTGCTCCGGCAGGGCCATCAATCGCCAGAATCGGCTGGCGATCGCGCAAAGTTACATTATCAATCAAACGGGTTGTTCCTAGCCGCGCCGCGATGCTTAACAGTCCCGCCTCGTCAACTTTTTCCAATCGCATGAGAGTTGTTGGGTGAACCAGTTCAATATACTCGATCTGTACCTCTGGGACGAGTGCAAATTCCTTTTGAGCTGCCTCAATGAGAACAATGCGATCGCGATCTCCCGATTTAAATTTCTTCTGCGCTTGCTGTAAGCCGCGATACAAGACAGACGCCTGTTCTTTCTGTTCAGCACTTAGATACTGATTGCGGGACGAGAGTGCCAGTCCCGACGCCTCCCTGACGATGGGACACCCGATAATCTCTACCGGCAAATTGAGATCCGCCACCAGACGCCGGATAATCGCCAGTTGCTGGGCATCTTTCTCGCCAAAATAAGCATGAGTCGGTTGTACCAGGTTCAATAGCTTCGCCACCACTGTCGCCACTCCCTGAAAGTGTCCGGGACGAGAGCGACCGCACAACAATGAGGTCATGCTCTCCGGTGGAACTACCTGAGTTAAGTCATTGGGAATGGGTAATTGGGAATCGGGAACAGGCGCAAGCGTCCTTTCCACATTCCTCATTCCGTACATTTCTTCAGGAGCGGGGGCAAAAATCGCATCTACCCCCGCTTGTTCGCACAATTGCCAATCCTGCTCTAGCCGACGAGGATATTGTTGAAAATCCTCTGTCGGGCCAAACTGTAACGGATTTACGAAGATGCTGACGATGACCCGATCGTTGTCGCGTCGAGCGTGTTGGATTAAGCTAAGATGCCCTGCGTGCAATGCTCCCATTGTCGGTACAAAACCGATTTTCAAGGGATGCCGGTATAAATCCAAGTAGCAGTGCAATCCAGCAGTTGTCGTAAACAGGCGCACCAAACCCCCCTTTTTTGGTTGTTAGTGGTTAGTAATTGGTTTTCGAGCAACTAACTACTAACCACTAACACTACTCTCTGCCCAGTAGTCTATCTCCAGAAAAGAGGATTGGGCGTTTTAGGTGAACAGGAGGTTCAATGTCAAGAGTCTGGGCTTAACACCTTTGTGGCTAAAAGTTTAGTTGTCATCAACTGCTACCTTCTGCGGTTTGCCCAGAATTTCTACACGCACGGGTGCCACACCACTGCTGATCATGCCTAGAACTCTAGCAGCCCCGGCTGACACGTCAATGATCCGACCCCGGATAAAAGGCCCGCGATCGTTGATTCGCACGACGACAGAACGCCCGTTGTTTGTGTTAGTCACGCGCACTTGGGTTCCGAAAGGTAAGGTACGGTGAGCCGCGGTCATTGCATTCTCATTAAATCTTTCACCGCTGGCACTTTGAGTGCCATTGCCCGCGTAACCATACCAGGATGCCATGCCCTTAAGCTCGGAGATGACTGGTCTGTAGGCAATGGCGTTCGATGGTTGTTGCACGACGCGCGATCGCTCGTTCGCGACTCTGGAAGCGCTAGGGCGCTTGGCAATCTGGCGCGGCTTGGGCTTAGATGTGGGTACACCTGCAATTGCCCGTAGCGGCGGCGCGTTCCCCATCAGGCGTCTCAGCCGATTAGTTGCTTGTAAGGCATCGGTGGCAATGTTACGAGTGGTGTCGGGCAATCTTGTTTTCCCGTTTACCTCCACCAGTTCCTCGCCATTCACTTTAATGCTGTAGTTGCTCTTGTCACCATTCCAAACGACCGCGATCGCTTTCGCATCCACTTGATCTCGGCTCAACTGATTCAGCTTCGCAGCAACAGCAGTGGCTCGCCAAACCGGATCGTCTTGAGAAGTGTTGGCATCCGCTTGACGCGACCCGTCTGAAGTTCTCTGGGTTTCCCCTACTTTCGTGCTTTCTGCGGGAGCTTGACGGGAGCCGAGAAAGGTTAAGACTGGAATACTGCGGACATAGAGTGTTGCTGCCTGATACCCGTTTAAGTCATGGGGAAGAATTTTAGCAACAACCGCCCGATCCATTGCGCTTGGACAAGGTTTTACTAAGCAACGGAGCGCGGCTTGGGACTGGTATTCTCCCAATTTGACACTGTCAGTCGGCTGAAGGTTTGACGGTGTTGAGAGTAAGGGCGACGAGACTGCTTGCCGAAGGTTATTTTTAGTCACTCTCGATTTGCTTGTCTGTTGCGCCTGAGAAACACGGGATTCGGAAGCTTGGTTAACCCCCTTGATTGACTCCGCATAACTAGATGTAGTCGTACCCAGGAGGGCAGTCGTTAAAAGGGTTGCAAACATTCCGAAACAAAATCTTTGGTTCATAGAGTCCTTGTGAAAAGTACTGGGAGGTCGAGCTTAGAGCCAAATGCCAGTGGTAGCGCCAGACGGCTCATTTGCCCAATCGATAACTCGTACTCGTTCTGTGTTCACCCTGGTCTGTGGAACTGCAACAGACTACCATGAAGTTTTTGAAAAGGGGATCGGGGATTTCCTCTAGGAAGCAACAACTTTATGAAACCTTCACACAGTAATTTCCGAAAAAATGCGGTTATGATGTTGAAGTCAATATGGTTTGAGACAAAAATCAGGTTTCCGGAACTTTATCAGAACTTCACAAACGAGGAAGCCAGTTTGTGAATAATTGGTGAAGCAATCGGGGCATAGTGCTGCCCAACGGTACAAAATTGCGATCGCTGTCCTATCTGTCGCGTTAGCCAAGTAAAATACGTCTCTTGATCGCTGCTGAACAGGTTTGAATTCATGGATTATCGAGACGCTGGTGTAGATGTTGAGGCGGGGCGGAGTTTTGTAGAGAAAATCCGCAGTTTGGTGCAAAGTACGCACCGCTCAGAAGTATTGGGTGGTTTAGGCGGCTTTAGTGGTTGGTTTCAGTTGCCAACTGGATACAAAGAGCCGGTTTTGGTTTCAGGGACGGATGGCGTAGGCACCAAGCTAAAACTCGCCCATCAGCTCAACTTTCACCACACCGTGGGAATTGACCTTGTAGCAATGTGCGTCAACGATGTGTTGACGTGTGGTGCAGAACCGTTATTTTTTCTAGATTATTTAGCCACAGGGCAACTAAACCCAGAGCAGCTGACTCAGGTGGTTGATGGCATCGCTGCGGGATGTCGTGAGTCGGGGTGTGCCCTACTGGGAGGAGAAACCGCAGAAATGCCGGGTTTTTACCAACTGGGCGAGTATGACTTGGCGGGTTTTTGTGTGGGGATTGTGGAAAAGAGCCAGATATTGGATGGTTCTCAGGTACAAGAGGGAGATGTGGCGATCGCTCTTGCCAGTCAAGGTCTCCACAGCAATGGTTTTAGTCTGGTGCGGAAGATTGTTGAACGTAGCGGCGTTGACTTGCACGCCTCCCCAACCGATGTCAGGGGGGAAGGCTTTGCGCCCTTAGACGGTAAGAATTTTGGGGAAGTTTTATTAACTCCCACCCGGATTTACGTCAAACCCGTTTTAGCAGCACGGAAGGCTGGGCTTGACATTCATAGCATGGCTCACATCACGGGTGGCGGCTTGCCAGAAAACTTACCTCGCTGTATTGGTGCCAATCTATCCATCCAGATCGATCTTCAATCGTGGGAGATTCCACCTATTTTTAACTGGCTTGCTGACGCTGGTGAAGTCAAACCCGCCGATATGTTTAATACTTTCAATATGGGCATCGGTTTTGTAGTCCTCGTGCCCCCAAACCAAGCCGACCAAACCATCAGCTGGTTTGAATCCCAAAATATCCCCGCCTATGCCATCGGCAAAGCGATCGCTGGTAGCGGGGGTCTGATTGGAATCCCAGATTAAAAAGGCGGCACCCGGATTTGAACCGGGGGATAAAGGTTTTGCAGACCTCTGCCTTACCACTTGGCTATGCCGCCGCAATTGCAGATTCTTAGTATACCAAAATTTTTTCCGGACGCATTGACTCTGTACGAATTGGAAGACTAGTCGCTATATTCAAAGCTGATGCAGGTTATCTGATGTGATGACGATCACAGGAACGGGGTTCCTAGATCGCAAGTCTTTGATGATCTGAAACGCTAATCTAATACGAATCTCCAAATGTAAGTGGATTTACGGAATGGTTGACGTTCGCCTACTGCTGGGGAAGTTCGTCAGCTTTGGTTATCTCTAAGCGGAGAATCGCCTTGGTTTGACCAAAAACAGCCATCTGGGTGTACTGACTTGCTAAGTATTTTTTTGAGCAGCGACCAGAATACCTTTTCATTACAGAAACTATGACTCAAGCCAACCCGCTTCTGATTGCTCAAATTACAGACATTCACTTGTTCGCAGATACCAAAAAGGAATTGCTAGGGCTTCCTACTGCCAAGTCTTTTGATGTAGTTTTAGAGCAATTGCACCGAATGTGCCCTCAGCCGGATTTGCTATTGCTAACAGGAGATTTGTCCCAAGATGGTAAGCCGCAATCTTACACGCGGTTGGCAGAACTGCTGAGTCCTCTGGGAATTCCTACTTACTGGCTACCAGGCAACCATGACCAACCATTGGTCATGCAAGAGGTATTAAATGAGGCTCCGATTTGTCCGGAGAAGTCGTTTGAAGCGGGAGGGTGGCAGTTTTTATTGCTCAATTCTCACGTACCAGGTTGCGTCTATGGCAAACTATCTTCAGAAAGCTTAGTTTGGCTAGACCAGCAGCTACAGCGTGCAGATAAACGTCCTACCCTAATTGCTTTACACCATCCCCCTTTTGTTGTCGATTCCGATTGGCTGGATGGCAGTTCATTACAAAATTCAGAGGAACTATTTGCTGTCATCGATCGCCATTCTCAGGTGCGGTTGGTTGTTTTTGGTCATATTCATCAAGAATTTTATCGGCGGCGCGGTGAGGTTCATTACTTGGGTAGTCCCTCTACGTCAATTCAGTTTGAACCGCATAGCCACCAGTTTTCCTTAGATGAGGAAGCGCCAGGATTTCGTTTATTTAATCTGTATCCAGATGGCAGGATTGAAACTAGGGTGGAACGGGTTGCTTACGCGCATGAGTTGGATTTGGCAGCTACTGGTTATTAGGATAGAAGTTGGTATTTTTAAAAACCCGTTTTCTTGAAGAAAACGGGTTTTTTTTGACGCGATCGCGCTTCCAAGCGATTATTTTTACTGACAATAGTTGCGCGATCGGTGCAACATAAGTGAAAATACTGAGCCGTCATTCACTAAGAAGGGAGTATCTTGAAATAGCGCTCGCTACCAGGACTGAGCAGCTACTAGCAATGTAAAGTAGCAGAAGGAAAGTTTCAAAATTTTGAGAGTACGCCATTGATATGAGCAGTATTGTTAAAAGCTCTAGTGGATTATTGCAATCAACCCACGCCGACATCAAGCGAAAAATTGCTCATCAACAGTTGTTCGGGTTAGATAACTTACAAAAGTATCTATTTCGTTTTTGTAAGGTTATAGTGACTGCTGATAACTCTGAGCTAAGTCATTTCAGCCTTTATGATCTTGCCGCATCTGTTTTACTCTACGGGCCACCCAATACAGGTAAAACAAGTCTGTGTTACTTACTTTTTGATCAGATCAAGCAAGAAGTTACTAATGACATAAACTTTTATGCGCTTAATATCGGTGGATTGCTTGACCCTGCTTTGGGTCAGTCCTCACGTAACCTAGAGCAGATATTTCAAGATTTAAGAAATAGCTGTTCAGATGGAACATCAGTGTTTTTAGTATTGGATGAGCTAGATGCTTTCTGTATGAGTCGTAGCCGCACCCAAGAGCATGATGCTGTTCGGCGAACGATGACCACTTTAATGCTGGAGCTTGATAAACTTCAGCCATCCACAAGCCAGCGTTTTTTAGTATTTGGAATTACTAACGTACCCCATCTATTGGATACAGCAGTAGTGCGTAGATTTGCTTTAAAGCAGGCGGTTGATGCGCGGTTATCCTGGCATGACTTCAAATCATATCTTGACTATCTGAATAAGCCCATTAAATATGAACCAAAAGAAGAAGATATTAAAAAACTTTACGACATTTATAATAAGTGTGATTATACTACAGGAGATATAAAATCTCTTTATAAAGTATTATTTTTTGAGGCAATGTGTGCAGAAGAAGTTGTGTCTATGAAAGATCGAATTTTTGAACTTTTTGAAAAAGGTTTTTCAACCCGTCAACATTTAGCGGAGACATACAAGGAGCTATCTAATGACTGACGAGGACAAGATGATCTACAAGCTTACAGTACACAGAAATTTTATTGGGTGGGTTATTGATAAGTTAAAAGAAGAAGGGATTTTAGCCCAAAGAACGACGGGGAATGACTCAAAGGGAGATATTTTGCTTATTAATCCTGATGAGGTTCCACGAGTAAAAGAAATAATCCGCCAGATTCAAAGTGAGTATAATAGTTAGGTAGGTTCATGCCACATATAGAAATTAAGACAAAAAAGAATATCTATCCAGGGGAAGCCCAGAAAATGATCGACAAACAAACTGTTATTGGGGTTCTTACTACAGGAACAATTTCTGCTAAAGCTAAAGAATTGTTTGATAATGCAGGTATAGCTTGGGCTGAGAATTTTCCAGAGAAGGAGTTTATGGAGTCAGAGGCTCAGGAGGAAGGCTAATGTTAGATATCAGCTTCTATCCAAAAAATGGTTATCCACCGTACACTGTAGAAGTATCAGAAGACAGTTACGAGTGGTTAGCAAAATCTGATTTTTCTAAAATAGGTACATCTGTAATAAGAAAAATACAGATAGAAGGAGAAGAGGAAAACTTACGTGTACTTCAGTTAGGTAAAGAGAATCGCAAGAAGCTAAGAATTTTTTTACTTGAGGCAATTAGTCAGGAAAGTGATGCCGTACTCAATCAGCTTGGAGATTCTCCTTCAAAACAAGAGTATCAAAATGCAACTTACCGTTTGAGGAAGCTGCAAGAATTACGAAAGTGTGTGGAAAACGAAAAGTATCAGTATCTTCAAAGAGTATAAATTAGTATCAAAAATACGCAAAAAAACGTGCGCTCGCTTCCTATTAGACAAGAAGCGAGCGCTTTATTATTAATCTCCAGTCGCAAAGGCACGTAACTGGCACTGATTACTCCTCGATTTCACAAAGACGAACGATATTTCAAAAGGTGATAGATAAAGCAATTTTGAGCGATTTTGCAGGAGTTTATTCGCTGGCTTGCCAATGCACGAAAGGACGCCCAGATGCCACAGTTTTAGAAACAATCTTGGTATAGCCAGGAACCCAATCGAGATTCACGCGAAAATAGACTTTACCATTGCGAAACTCGAAGCTATAGGAGTGTAAATCTGGAGAACTTGCCTGACCGACGCAGGAGGCATAAGCTTCTTGCAGTGGAGCTTCATATTCCACAAACGTATTGCCTGAAGACGAAATTTTCCCATTACTAGCGATCGCTTTCGTGTCAGCGACAACTGTATGATCGGCAGCACCTTCAGAAGGTAACAAGACTGTCCAAAGTCCGACTGATGCGGGACACGTTCCTGATTGCTGTTCTACAGTCAATTGCTGGTTGGGTTGTTCTGAAGACACATCGGATGCTGGCTGAGCTAACGTCGAAGTAGATGTATTCAGCAGCAACGCAGACAAAATTCCTAAAGTGGTCGCGAATTGTACGGGTTGAAAAGGGGGAATTTTGGAGAGGAGTTTTTGGGGAATTAAAGTCGTTAGTGCCATTTGAAGTGCCTGCCAGCGTCTCAAGTGAAGAGCCTCTATAAATAGGATCGCTTGGCGCAGGCGCGATCGCCCTCCTACAGATTGGTTAACCCGATCGGGTGATAGATCCGTATTTTTTCGGAAATCGGAAAGATAAATCTTGAAGATTAGATGATGAATTTGTTCCCAATTCATCATTTTTAATGATGCTTCTGGAAAATTCATTCTTCTGACTACTGCCTTTGGCTTTCAACCCATCAAAAGACTTTTATCGACGCGAAGGATGAAAGCCTCCACTGCAATCGAACAAAAGGGTTAAAGAGTGAACAAAACCATAAGTCAGAGTCAAAAAATTCCCTATCCAGAAGAGCGTGTTTCCACTAGACTGTATGCGAAAACTAGCCCCATGTATTGCTCTAATCTCCTACAAAGTGTGGCGGAAGCGACTCACCAACTGCTGACGAATCGCGATTTTGCAGTCGGCGTGAATCAAGCTTTAGCAACTCTAGGCAGAGTAACGGGGGTGGATCGAGCTTATATTTTTGAGATTCATCCTCATCCAGAAACCCGTGAATTAGCCTTTAGCCACCGATTTGAATGGACAAAAGAGTTTGTAACGCCTCAAATTCACAATCCCAATTTACACAACCAGGCATTAGCGGCTTGTCGCATCAGTCGGTGGTACGAAGATTTGCAAGCTGGGAAGGCAGTTCGGGGTTTAATTCGCGAACTTCCAAATGGCGAACGGGAAGTTTTGGCAAACAAGCAAATTTCCTCTATATTAGTTGTCCCAATTTCTTGCAATGGAAAACTTTGGGGCTTAATTGGCTTTGACGATCGCCGCTACGCTCGCCAGTGGTCAAAGGATGAGGAAGCTTGTTTGATAACGATGGCAGCAAGTTTCGGGAAAGCGATCGCTCATCAGCAAACGACTGAAACTCTACGGCAGAGCGAATTACGGCTGCAACAAATTACCGCTAACGTACCGGGGATGATTTTTCAGTTCCTTCAGCGTTCGGATGGTTCCCAGGCTTTACCCTATGCCAGTTCCGGTTGCCGCGAACTGTTTGAATTAGAGCCGGAGGCGATTCAGGCAAATTGTGGCAAGGAGTTAATTTATCCCGACGACCGCGAGGCTTATGAACAATCCATCGCGGTTTCGGCTGTGACACAGCAACCTTGTAAATGGGAAGGTCGGATTCAGACTCCCAGTGGCAAAATTAAGTGGATTCAATGCGCTTCTCGACCAGAGAAGCAACTCAATGGCGATATTCTCTGGGATGGGTTGGTAATGGATATTACCGACCGAAAGCGGGCTGAGGAGGCGCTGCGAAGTTCAGAGGAGAAGTTCGCATCCTCTTTTCGTTCCAGTCCTGACTCGATAACGATTAGCACCCTCAAAGAAGGGCGATACATTGATGTCAACGAAAGTTTTCTCCATCTTTCAGGTTTCCAACGCCATGAAATTATTGGTCATACGACATTGGAATTAAATATCTGGGTAAATCCAGAAGACCGCATCAAAGTTATCCAGCAGGTACAGGAAGAAGGTGCTGTTCGCAACCAGGAATTCGAGTTTCGCAACAAGTCCGGAAAGGTAATAATAGGGCTTTTCTGTGCCGAAATCATCGACTTGGAGGGTGAGCCATGTTTGCTGACAATTGGGAACGATATCACTGAACCCAAGCAGGCAGAAATGAGGCAGCGCTTGGTGCAAGAACGCGATCGCTTGTTGGCAGAAATGGCGCTGCGAATCCGCAAATCGCTGGATTTAGACGAAATTTTTAACACTACGGTGGCAGAAGTCCGGTCGTTTCTGAAAGCCGACCGCGTCTTCATCGCTTCCGATACGACGGGAAAAGGCAGGGTAATGGCTGAATCTGTAGAACCCAATTACCCGCCGATTATGAACTGGGTACTTGACGATCGAAGTTCCCTGGAGGAGATGCGAACCTTGTTTGAGGCGAATCAGGTTCGAGTCGTTGAGGATACAACCCAAGCGATGGTTCACCCAGCGATCGCATCCTATTACCGCGATTATCACGTCAAAGCCGCCGTGGCTGTCCCAATTCGCGTGAAAGGCGATCGGTTATTGGGTGCATTAATTGTTAATCAATGCAGTGGAGCGAGGCGCTGGGAACCGATCGAGATTGATTTGCTAGAACAATTGGGAAACCAAGTTGCGATCGCCATTCAGCAATCTTGCCTCTTCCAACAAGTACAGGAACTCAATACCAACTTAGAATGCCAAGTTCGGGAACGTACCGCTCAACTAGAGCAAAAAATCCAGGAAGTTCAAGAACTATACGAACTGAAGGATGTCTTCCTCCATGCCGTTTCCCACGACCTGCGGACGCCGCTCACCGGCTGGTTACTGGTGTTGCAGAATTTGTTAACAGCGCATGGTAACGAACAAAAGACAATTTCAGTGTCTCGCTCAATTTTAGAGCGGATGATTCAAAGTAGCGATCGCCAACTCCGCTTGATTAACTCCCTGTTAGAAGTTCACACCAGCGAAGTGCGAGGTTTTGTCTTGCAGCGCGAACCAGTTCAACTTAACTCTCTCATTCAAGAGATTGTTGAGGATTTTGAGCCGTTGTGTGTCAAAAATCAGGCAATTCTGATCGATCAAATTCCTTCTGAACTGCCCACAGTGAACGCCGATCCGCTTCAGATGCGGCGTGTGTTTGAAAATCTACTCACGAATGCTTTTAACCATAACCCACCCGGACTCAGGATGATTCTTAGGGCGACCGTTGAAGAACAGACGATTCGCTGCACTATTGAAGATAACGGTGTTGGGATGAATCCAGAACAATGCGATCGCGCCTTTGAACTTTATGCCCGTGGTTCGCAAGCACGACGCTCAACGGGTATTGGTTTGGGATTATATCTTTGTCAACAGATTGTACAAGCTCACGGTGGCAAAATTGGCGTGACTAGTTCTCCAAAAGCTGGTGCAACCTTCTGGTTTACTTTACCTTTTGCAATGTCACCATAAACAGAAAGATGTTATTAGTCTAAGAGCTGTTTTATGCCTGCTTACTAGACCAATCTGATTTAATTTATAAGATGCTAGTCCTTTAGATACCCAACTTCTTAGAGAAGTTGGGTATTTCGTCTTCAATCCAACCGAGAAACGCAATAATAGGACTCTTGTACTGACTAGATTCCTATGCTGACTAGATAAAGATGCCAGATGAATGAATCCTGGTACATCCTTAACGATGGCTACTAACCAATAACTAAAGCATGGTTAAGAATCACCCGATTGGGTGATTCGCTAAAAGAAGGTTAAATGTATGGTTTCCTCTTAAATTAGAAAATAAACCTTTGAGCGATCGCTCAATCGGTGAAGATAATTGAAAATCAAGTCTTGCTTGTTATCGTGGCAGCAAAATTATTACTTTTGATAGAAAAAAAAGATTAGACTTTACATTTTCTGTGCCAGTTTCCTTCCAATCACCTATGGACTGCATTTTTAAAGCGGGGATGGGAATACTAAAGGATGAAGGCTATAAAAAAATGAAAAACCAGAGAAGTTGAAAGTTACCGTAAAGCGTAGCTTTTCACACTTCGGACTTCATTTTTCAGGGTTTTTAGCCTGTTAATCTGGTGAAATTGTTGAAAAATGGTTGAGTTAAAAAGAAGTGAAGTAATTGCTAATGCCTGAATATCTAGAAGCCATCCGGGAGTGTTGTCGGGACGAAGCCGCCTTTGAAAAGCTCAAACAAATTCTGGCTGACGGCGAGATTGAAACGATTCAGAAAACAACAGACAAGCTAAGACAGCAAAAGTCGAAATTTCAAAGAATGGTTGCTAACATACCGGGCATGATTTACCAGTACCTGCGGTGCCCGGATGGTCGTGAGTCCATCGTCTGTGCCAGTTCCGGGTACCAAGAATTGTTTGAGTTAGAACCAGAAAATATTCAGGCGAATTTTCAACTGCTTAAGGATTTAATTCATCCCGAAGATCTCAAAGGGTATGAAGAATCTGTAGATATTTCTGCCGCCACGCTGCAACCTTGGGCTTGGGAAGGTCGTATCGTCACGCCGACTGGCAAAATTAAGTGGGTACAATGCGCCTCTCGTCCGGAAAAGCAGGCGAACGGTGATATTCTCTGGGATGGCTTGCTGATGGAAGTGACAGAACGCAAGCGAGCCGAAGCAGCACTAGAGCGAGAACGCAGATTATTTATCAGAGGGCCTGTTACAGTCTTCCGCTGGGTTGCCCAAGAAAATCGACCAGTGGAATATGTCTCGCCCAATATCAGTCAGTGGGGTTATCAACCGGATGACTTCATGAGTGGCAGGGTGACGTATGGTAGCGTTATTCATCCCGATGACTTAGCTCAAGTTGAGGCTCAGACTCAAGCGTATGATGCGGCTGGCTTAAATTTTCAGGAACAGGACTATCGCCTGATTCGCTCTGATGGTGAGGTGCGATGGGTTTATGAATTCACCAGCGTTGTCCGCAATGACCAAGGGAACATCACCCACTACGAAGGATATATTCTCGATATCACCAAGCGAAAGGAGGGGGAAGTCCAACTCCGGGCTGCGGGAGAACGCGATCGCGCTAGCATCTGCGCTCTGAGTGCGGCTCGCTTACTAGGAGAGATTGCGTTGAGAATTCGGCGATCGCTGGATCTCGATCAAATTCTCAACAACACCGTTCAGGAGGTTCGGCAATTTCTGCAAGCTGACCGAGTTTTCATCGCTCACTTAGATACCAATTCTCAAGGCAAAGTTGTAGCAGAATCAGTGGTACCGGATTGTCGATCGATTCTCGGCTGGGTGACAAGTGACCGTTACCTCAGAGAACTTAAATCCTTCTTTAAACAAGGTCAGGTTCAGGCAATTGATGATACAGAGAAAGTCGTTAAATCTCGCTTTCATACTGCCTACTACGCTCAATATCAAATTAAAGCCAGTTTATGCGTTCCCATTCTGGTGGGAAACGAGTTTTTTGGAATGTTGATCGCCAATCAATGCAGCGGATCGCGTCATTGGCAGCAGTTTGAAATTGAATTGCTCTGTTCGCTAGCAACCCAAGTCGCGATCGCTATCCAACAAGCACAACTTTACGAACAAGTATCCACTCTGAATACCTGTCTAGAGCGGACTGTCGAGGAGCGCACTGCCCAGTTACAGCAGGTAGTGGCAGAACTCCAAGAAATGAACCAACTCAAGGACGTTGTTTTACATACAGTTTCTCACGAACTTCGGACTTCGGTAATTGGAACTGTAATGGTGCTAAAAAATTTGCTCAATCAGCCAGCGGAAAAAATTACCCTTTCTCGTTCAATTGTCGAACGCATGATTCAAGGGAACGAGCGGCAATTGGGAATGATTAATTCCTTGTTAGAAACTCATTCTAGCGAGGAAGAGGGCATTATCCTCCACTGCGAGCCTATTCAAATAAAGACTCTGTTTGCAAAGATTCTCCAAGGCTTAGAGCCAACGCTGTCGCAAAATCAAGCGACACTAACGAATCTTGTTTCCGCTGATTTACCCTTGGTCATGGTCGATCCAGCTCAGTTACAGCGAGTTTTAGAAAACTTATTCAACCATATTTTGAAGCATAATCCCCCCAAACTGAGCCTACATCTGAGCGCCACCGTTGAGTCTCAAAGACTGCGCTGTACGCTTCAGGATAACGGTATCGGGATGAGCCAACAAGAGTGCGATCGCTTATTCGATCTTTATATCCGAGATCCGAGATCCAGTTGCTCGACTGGCACTGGTTTAAAATTGTATCTTTGCAAGCAAATTATCACAGCCCACGGCGGGGAAATTGGAGCGAATAGCAGTCCTGGATTAGGGACAACCTTGTGGTTTACATTACCTCTAAATCGGGTTGCTTCTTAGCCTTTTAGTCTTTGAAGTTATATCGAATCCGGTTAATTCATCAACCTTATAGAAAAATTTCTTGACGCCTCTCCGTTCACGGAGAGGCGTCAAGAGAGTGACATTCCTTCTTTAGTGAGGAATCTTACTCAAAGCGTGCCAAGTGCGATCGCCAACAATTCCATCCGCAATTAAACCAGAACGCTTTTGGAAAGAACGCACCGCTGCATCTGTTGCTGGGCCGAAGTTTGGGCTAGTTGCAGCAGTAAAATCGCCAGTTGTCTGTAAAAGACGCTGAAGCGTGACTACGATTTGACCTTTGCTGCCTTTTTGCAGGACCGGCATATTGACGGGCGCACCCTTGTAAAGCGCCTGCCAAGTCAGATTTCCCACGATGCCATCTTCTTTCAAAAAGACGCGGTGCTGGTAAGATTTCACTGCATTTTCAACTACGATATCGAAGATTCCATCAATGTCACCGTTATAACTTCCCCAGTGAGTTAAAAGTCTTTGTAGTTCCTCAACCGATGCTCCTTGAGAACCGCGCTGAAGTACAGGTTTGTTGGTCTGGATGTTAGCATTTGCTTGAGTATTAATTGGAGCTTGCATGGTTAGTGTTCCTTGAAGTGATTTGGTGTTCCTTACACTTACTAAGGTAATGTTTCGCTCTCAGCTTCCACTTCACCCAACTAGCTCATTCTTTTGGATGATATTGATTCTTACCACCTTTTAAAAAAGCTTTTATTTAAGTGCTAATGCTTGGCATTTCTCGAAATCATCCATTCGGGTGAATCAAGAGCATGAGGTAGATAAAATAAATCATATTATTTTGATAACTACTGTTTTTTTAAACAGTTGAATTGTATAGATAGGATTTTTTTTAAAGTGTTGTTGACCATCTAAGTAGCTGGACACGATTAAACTAAAGACTCGTGAGTTAGTTTGCTTAGCCTTGGCAATCTTTCATCTAGCTTAAGACAGAATTGATGTTCACCCAGTTGGGTGAGACAAGGGGATGAAGTGCGATCGCTTCTAATCGTCTTAACCTGAGACCTGACACTGAATTCAAGGGTGCATGGTCATGTTGTCATTCTACTTATACGCTCGACGCATGGGGTTTATTCTGATTCACCCGGAGGCAATTACAAAAACTCCCCGTCTGACTAGCAGACAGTCTTTAATTGAGCCAAAACTACAGGTTTCGACGCACCAACAGTCAGCACAGTTTACGGAAAGTAGACATCAAATCGCACAACTTTATCACTTGGAGCGTCGGACATTTCTGTAGAAATACAATGAATCGCATTCCTACAGAATTTGGTTTACACCAGTCCAGAACGAAGCGCGACAACAGCTGCCTGAACCCGGTCATCGACAGACAGTTTGTTCATGATGCCACGGACATGGGTTTTGACCGTGTTGGGGCTGAGGTAGAGGGCGGCAGCAATCTCCGGATTGCTTTTGCCTTCTACCATTAATTTCAATACCTCTAACTCGCGCTGCGATAGCGTTGAAACACTGCCGGTCACTGAAGGCGGTTTAAGATGGTCAATTACTCGTCGTGCAATTTGCGGATCGAGGTAGGTAGCACCTTCTTGGGCGGCAGCGATCGCAGAGAGCAAGCGTTCTACACTGGCACCTTTGATGCAGTAAGCATCCGCACCACTAGAAAGGGCGGCAATAATCTCGGTTTCTGTTGTATGGGAGGTCAATACCACTACCCGGATATTAGGAAGCGCTGCCTTGATTTGCTGAGTGGCGGCAATTCCATCTAGTCTTGGCAGACCAATATCCATAACCACCAGATCCGGTTTCAGTTTAAGAGCAGCTTCAACGCCTAAATAGCCATCTTCGGCTTGTCCGACAATCGTGAACTGCGGATGAGCGGCTAATGACTGCTCCAAACCCAACTGCATCATGGGATCGTCTTCTACAATCAAAACTCGCAATGGCTTTGACTCGGTTGGTAGATTCTGGGGTGATTCTGTTTCGGAGGGCATGGAATTAAATGGCACTTTACACTTATGGTAAAACCACGCGGATTGGCAGGTAATTCGGATAAAGCGGATTTCCTCAGACCAATCCTAATCCCTTCCGGAATTTAAAAAGTAAAAGTTAAAATTAAAAATTGCCAAAGCCCTATATTTTTAGAGAATTTTGAGGTTTTATAGGATTTCGCGCTGATTACTGCCTGGAATCTCCCTCTCTTAACCTCTCTCCCTCTCTTCCTTCCACTTGCAAGGGGATGCGGTATTGTCCGGCAACGTAATAGAAGAAGCGATAATAATTGGGAAATTCTTTGGAGGGCGATCGCCCCTGCCAGTAGTAGCGTATCCTTCCCTGAATCAGTGTCAATCGCATCAAACTGATATCTGAACGTAGTTCTACATAAAGTTTTCCGGTAACTCCTTGTTGGGTAGTAAAGTTCTTCTGCGTGAATTGATGGGGAGTTTTTTGCCCTGATGGCGCAAGTTCAATTTCTGGCAAGCGATCGCCTGCCACTCCTAATATTTCCACCTCTGGGTCTTGAGGATCTCTAAAAGCTCGTCCATCCCGATTGTCTGGCATTGGCGCAGCAATCCAGGTACTGGGATAAGGAAACTCGAAGCTATAACGCGGGTTTTTATAAGTTTTCCAGGTTGGCGACTGGGTATCCGAGGCGCGACAACTCCACAGCATTACACAGAGTGCGATCGCATAAACAACAACACGCCAGCTGCAACAAGCTTCGACTCTCTGACTTCTAACAACTGATCTAGGACGCCGGACGCCTCTGGGAACGTTATTTAGCAATGGACACCGCCGAAACCTATCTCCGTTCTGCTTGCTTATATTCCTTACGCCAGTTCATCCGACTCTGCCGGAAATTATTAAGCAATGTAACAATATTGCCGTCATGCTGGCATGATGTCTTGACAGCCCGGAATAAGGCAGATAACCTGTGAAATATACCCGGGTAGAACAACTGAAAAGTTATATGCAAGACAAGCAAAAGGTTACGTTGTATCTTCCTCCAGGTCTCCATCGCCAGCTCAAAATTCGCTCAGCTGTTGACACGGAACCCATGTCAACAATTGTCGAAAGAGCGATCGTCTTCTACCTGGCTAACCCAGAAGTGGTTGATGAGGTAGAAGCAATCCAGGGAAGGACTCACCGAGTCTATTCCTGTCCGGAGTGTACTAGCTCTGTGGTACTGCGAGATGGAGAAATGGTTTCCCTGGATAATCAACCAGGTGTAATCGCTGAAGAGCTGACTACCCTTGAAAATGCCAGAGGTGAACTCGGCACGGATTCTCAGGGAGAAGAGGCATTGGTTCCCTGTTAAAGTTCCAAATCCTCCAGACTGCTTGAATTCCTCGCTTGCTCAGGTTGGTTGCGGTTGATAAATGTTTGGCTAGTGGTTGTGCCGTCTCTAATGGGTCGATAGATATGAAAGAAGAGCTAGATATTCTGGTTCAGGCTCAATACCCCCTCATCTACCTAGTAACTTCCGAAGAAGAGCGGGCGGAGCGAACAATTGCCAATATTGCTCAGACAAAATCCCTGGCTCGGCGCGTCTACATTTGGACTGTCACCCACGGCATAGTCGAGTACGGTCAACCCCGCCATATTACCCAGCACAACACCGTCTCCCCAGAGGCAGCGATTGAATGGGTAGTACGCCAAAGAGAGCCTGGTATCTTTATTTTTAAAGACTTACACCCCTTTATTGACTCACCGGCAACAACGCGGTGGCTGCGGGATGCGATCGCCAGCTTCAAAGGGACGCAGAAAATTATCATTCTCATGTCACCCGTTCAGCAAATCCCCATTGAGCTGGAAAAGGAAGTCGTTGTTCTAGACTATCCTTTGCCAGATTTGGCAGAACTGAACCAAGTGCTATCTAGCCAGTTAGAGCAAACCCGTTCTCGCCGCACCACAACTGAAGTTCGGGAAAAACTGCTAAAAGCCACCTTGGGTCTGACGCGGGATGAAGCCGAAAAAGTTTATCGGAAAGCTTTCGTTAAAACCGGGCGTCTGACGGAAACAGAAGTCGATATTATTCTTTCTGAGAAAAAGCAGCTAATCCGCCGCAACGGCATCTTGGAATTTATCGAAGAAGATGAAACCATTGATTCGGTTGGCGGTTTAGAAGAGCTAAAGCGATGGCTGAGACAACGTTCCAATGCTTTTACAGAGAAAGCAAGGGAATACGGTCTGCCCCAACCCAAAGGGATGTTAATCCTAGGGGTACCGGGATGTGGCAAATCTCTCATTGCCAAAACCACTGCCCGCCTCTGGAGTCTGCCACTTCTGCGCCTAGATATGGGCCGAGTGTACGACGGCTCAATGGTGGGGCGCTCAGAAGCTAACTTGCGGAATGCCCTGAAAACGGCTGAATCAATTTCCCCAGCGATTCTCTTTATTGATGAACTGGATAAAGCATTTGCCGGTACTTCTGGGTCTGCTGACTCAGACGGGGGTACTTCCAGCCGCATCTTTGGTTCTTTCCTTACCTGGTTACAAGAAAAAACGTCTCCGGTGTTCGTGATGGCAACTGCCAATCGGGTTGAACGCCTACCGGGTGAGTTTCTCCGCAAAGGACGCTTCGACGAGATTTTCTTTGTAGACTTGCCGACTGCGGAAGAACGCAAAGAGATTTTCAATATTCACCTTAGCAAGCGGAAGCGAGACATTTCTCGCTTTGACCTCGACCAGCTGGCTAAGGTATCGGATGGATTTTCCGGGGCAGAAATTGAGCAGGGATTGGTCGCGGCAATGTACGAAGCGTTTGCCCAAGACCGAGAATTTACCCAGCTCGATATCATTGCGGCAATTAAAGCCACTCTGCCGCTTTCCCGAACCATGAACGAGCAGGTAACGGCCCTGAGGGACTGGGCCAGACAGCGAGCGCGACCTGCTGCGTCCTCCGTCGCCGAGTATCAGCGACTGGAGTTCTAAAAGCTTTCTCCTGCTCCCAACAGGAGGAAAGGCTAGCAGTTTGCTAGCAGTTTGACAAAAAAAGCCGCCCAGTAATGTGTCCAGGCGGCAGACTCACATCCACAAGTTGTCGTTTCTCTTAACTCTCTACTGGAGGAAATCCAAATGTCTCACTTTAGCACTCTGCGTACCAAAATCACCGATGCCGAAATCCTGAAAGCTTCTCTCCGCGACCTGGGTATCAGCGTTAAGACCGAAGCAGATGTTCGGGGTTATAACGGTCAGCGGGTTCGTTCTGACATCGTTGCTGTTCTGGAAGGCGAGTATGACCTCGGTTGGTCTCGCAACAGCGACGGCTCTTTCGACCTGATTGCTGACCTGTGGGGCGTCGCCAAGAAGCACAACCAAACCGAACTGATTAACTCGATTAATCAGAAGTATGCCGTGAACAAGACCTTGGCTGAAGTCAAGCAACGCGGTCTGCAAAATGCCAACGTCAAGTTGGTTGTGCAAAAGTAATTTGTGTGCGCGTTCCCAAGCTATCGGGTTAATCAACTTTAGGTTAGCCCGTTTTTTCTATCACCCAGCTCTAGCCAGAGCTGGGTAATTTTTTTATGGGAGGAATGATCACAATAGTGGGGAGATCGCGCTTTTAATGTGTTTCTTGATGTAGCTTGCATTGGAAAAATGCGATCGCATCCCCCTTGGTAGCTGAGGCGAGAATAAATCTATCCACTGAAGAAAAGCTGTCTTGGGTATGGCAAAGCATTGGATTTGGAAATTCAGTTATGACTCCACTGACTCCTTAATGTTCTTCGAGATGTTTGAGACATCTGGAGTAACTGGACTCTGGAGGTTACGTAAATCAAAGAATTACACAGAGGCACTTGCCGTACTTGATAAGCACTTGCAGACTCGACCTGACGATCCCAAATTGTGGGTTAGTAAAGGTATTTTATTATGTGAATTACATCGCTACAGAGAATCAATTAACAGCTATGACAGAGCTTTAAAAATTAACCCTATTTATGCTATAGCGTTAAATAATAAAGGCTGTCTACTGATAAAGTTGGAACAATATCAAAAGGCTCTTTCCACCTATGACAAAGCCTTAAAAGCTCGCCCTAACTATGCCATAGCCTTTAATAACCGAGGGATTGTTCTGAGTTATAAAAAAAACTATAAAGCAGCAATTTTTAACTATAGAAAAGCATTGGAAATAGTACCTCAATATCACGCGGCGTGGCACAATTTAGGTAATGTATACTGGTTGTCAGGTCGCTATCTGTTGGCAAGCCACAGCTACCTCCAAGCTCTGAAGTATAGTTCTGGCTATCAGGCAATATGGAGTAACCTGAGTGATGCATTACGATTCTTGAGTTACTATCCATTAGTTACTTCTGACTACTGTAAAGCTCTGATATCCAAACCTGATTATTATCGATTTTGGAGGCAGTTAATTGGAAATCTGAACATTGAATTAAAGCAGTACAAAGCTTTATTTAGGAAATGGCTATCGCTGTTCAGCATAGGTTTCTACGAAAAAACCAATGACAGTGACCAAATTGCAAAGGCTATATCTAATGACTATAAGACGTATAGAGAACGCGGAATTCAAGCATTCACGCAGAGACAGTATATAGAAGCGATCGCTAGTTTTGAGCAAGCTGTAAAAATCCAACCTAATAACTGGAAAATTTGGCATGATCTAGGAATTGCATTGTTGCGATTAGGACGATATGCAGAAGCGATCGCTAGTTTTGAGCAAGCCCTAATAATTAACTCTGATGATATTAACTCTCAGCATGAGCGAAGAATTGCGCTAGATTTATTAGTACGGCATCTAGCAGAGATTGCCACCAGTGTTTACCAACTTTTAGAGTTTAACCCATCTGACGATTTAGACTGGTACCGATTGGGTGAAAAACTATTTGATTTAGAACAATATCTGGAGGCAATTGCCAGTTTTGACAAAGTTCTAAAAATTAACCTACGCTACCACAAAGCTTGGTACAAGCGAGGTTTAGCTCTATTCCAGAGAGGTTATTACGAGGATGCAATTGTCAGCTTTGACAGTGCAATGGAGATTAAGCCTAACTACTACGAAGCCCTTTATTATAAAGGTCTTGCACTATCTGGTATAAGTCGTCATAAAGAGGCAATTGACAGCTTTAACCAAGCTCTCGAAGTTGCACCCAACTCCCATGATGCTTTGAAGGCGAAGGGAATTGCATTATATGAATTAGTTCGTTATCAAGAGGCAATTGAAAGCTTCGAACAAGCTTTTTCATCTCAGTACAAAGACTACGAAGTCTTGTATAACCTCGGCAATGCACGGAAAGCTATAGGACGCTACAGTGAAGCGATTAATGATTTTAACCGTGCCTTACAACTAAACCAAAACCAGTGCTGGTCAGCTTGGAATGAAAAAGGCTGGGCTATTTTTAATTTTAAACCTTTTGGGTACCAAGAAGCCTTGGATAATTGGACAGAAGGCTTGCATGAATTTCATACTGTTCCAGAAGCTGTTGGTGCTTTATACCATTCTATTAGTCTTGCTCATGATAAGTATGGAGATATACAGTACAGAAGAAATGACAAAAAATGGTATTGGAGAGAAGCAAAAATTTGTTTTCAGTTTGCTTTAAAGTTTTTAACGGCTGATACGTTTTGCCAGCAACGCCTGGAAGTCTTGAAAAACCTGCTTCCAGTGTGCTATAAGTTAGCTGAAGTTGAGACAGACAAACAAGAAAAGGAAAGGCAAAAAGAAGAAATTGAAGCATTGAGGATGGATGGACACGATCTTTTAGCAAAATTAATTAATCAAACTCCATCTAAAGGTAAGCAGTTTCAGTTATGGCTAAAGTTTCTGATATTTAAACAATTGAGGGTAGATGAATTAGCTCATTCACAAAAAATAGAGGAGCAAATACAAGCTCTAGAGTTAGCTGAAAAGCACAAAAATCTTTGCCTTAGATATTCACGCTATGGTTACAGCAACGCCAAGTTTGATAGCCCTAGTTATTCAGATATTAAAAAAATTTTAAATCCAAAGACAGCAGCAATATATTGGCACGTTAGTCCAGCAGCAATCACCACCTTCATCCTCAAATTTAACAAACCTCTAGTGATATGGAGGAGTAACCAAGCTACTAATATCTGGGGAAGACTGTTCCAGCAGATAAAAAAAATCTGGTCTGTTTATAGTAGTCAATCTAGATTAAGAGGCTTTGATTACCCAACCAATGCTGAACAATTAAAATTGTTTGAGGCATGGCTTGACCAGTGGAAAGTGAGTTATGAAGAGTATCGGCTTAGTCCTATAAAAACTGACAAACAAGAAAAGGAAAGGCAAAAAGAAGAAATTAGAGAATGTTTTTGGTTCAAAGAAATGGAGCCACATCTGAAGGAGCTAGAAAAAATCCTCTGCATCCCAGCAATCACCAAAGAATTAAAGGGAGTTACTTATCTGGTATTAATTCCCCATCGCGACTTACATCTGTTACCTATTCATGCTCTTTTTCCTCAAGACTTTATAATTACATATCTGCCCAGTATCCAAGTTGCTATTGATTTAAAACAATATACATATGAATCTGGGCAACAGTTGTTGATTGTAGAAAATCCCAGTGATGACTTGCCCTATGCTGCTATGGAATCTACTCTTATTAGTCAGATTTGTCCTAAACCCTCCAGTTGCATTATTAAAGGTAAAGAAGCAACGAAGACTAATATGCTGGGTGCTTTGCAAACCAGTAATAAATTAGGCATATTTCATTTTTCCGGGCATGGGGAATATATTATCAATCAACCTTTGGAGTCAGCATTGTACTTAGCAGGTGAAGATAAATTAACACTGCGTTATATATTTGATCACCCCTCAGCCTTTAGTAATTATCGCCTTGTCTGCCTCTCCGCTTGCGAAACTGGCATTACTGGCAAGAAAGACCTGATTGATGAGTTTGTAGGTTTGGTCAATGGTTTTTTGGTATCTGGTACTAACAATGTAGTCAGCAGTCTTTGGAAGGTGAGTGACATTTCTACAGCTTTCTTAATGATTAAGTTCTATGAAAACCTTAAAGACCTTCCTAATCTGAAACCGGGAGATGCGGCGTTCGCACTTAACCAAGCCCAGATATGGCTACAAAATCTCACTAGTGAAGATTGTGAAAAATTCCTAGATCGATTAAAACCTCAAATTGAGCAAATCCTTGCCGAACTTTCTCCAGGCAAGCGTTTTGTATTTGAGGATGCTATTAAGGAAGCTCGGAAGGAAATACGCGATCGCCAACCCTGCCCCTTTGCTAACCCCTTCTACTGGGCTGCCTTCACTGCCACAGGATACTAGAAATTTTTACAAAATTCATACACCTTTTTCTTGGTAACATACATAACAACTAAAACTGCCAGCGCTTTGTCTATTTGACTCACTGCCGTTAAATATCCAATTGCAAAGTTAAACGAGCCATCTAATAAGTCTTTTTTACATTCTTCCTTACAAATAACAGGGCGTAATTTATCGGCAAACTCGTTTAACCAATTGGGCGCTCTAACAATTTCTATTTTGGCTCGTCTTGCCAAAACTACCGCTGCATCTTCTAAATCTCCCTCACATTTCTCAATTACGCTCAAACCTTCTAGGGCTTCTAGATCATCTGCTAGTTCAGAGCGAAACTTCTGGATTTCTTCTGTTGTAACGGTAGTCATAGGATTATGCTTGCAATAAGCCCAGCTAGAACAGATTCAGCTAGGCAATTACCAATATTCTGGCATACGCCCTATCGCTTTATGGATGGCTCAGGCTGATAGGAAAGAGATCGCATTCATAAAAAAAGGGTGAGCATTTGCCCACCCTTGTAACTCTAAGCTAAAGCAACAGCAGGTTCAGGCCACCGACCTACGGCTTTGCCAATTACAGACATTTCTAGCATCAGGCGGTCGAAACGCTCTGGAGTCAGGGATTGAGGGCCGTCAGAAAGCGCTTTCTTCGGGTTGGGGTGGACTTCAATCATCAACGAGTCAGCACCAGCAGCGATAGATGCCATCGCCATCGCAGGCACGTATTCAGACTTACCTGTACCGTGACTGGGGTCAATCATAATTGGTAGGTGAGTCAAAGTTCTCAGCACCGGAATTGCCGACAAATCCAGGGTATTGCGCGCATATTGACGGTCAAAGGTGCGGATACCGCGTTCGCACAAAATCACGTTCGGGTTGCCAGCAGCCATAATATACTCCGCCGCCATCAACCAATCTTCAATCGTCGCCGCCATTCCCCGCTTCAGCAGCACAGGCTTTTCTTGCGCCCCTACTTTCTTCAACAGGGAGAAATTTTGCATATTTCTGGCACCGATTTGGATCACGTCAGCAAATTCTGCCACCACATCCAATTCAGGGCTATCCATCAATTCCGTAATAATGCCTAAACCTGTTGCTTCCCGCGCCGCCGCTAGCAAATTCAAGGCACTTTCACCGTGTCCTTGGAAAGCATAGGGCGAAGTCCGAGGCTTATAAGCACCGCCGCGCAAAAACTGCGCTCCCGCCGCCTTAACTCGACGTGCGGTTTCAATAATCATTTCTTCGTTTTCAACCGAACAAGGGCCAGCCACCACTACTAAAGGATGGTGTTCGCCAAAAGTGACATAACCGTTAGGCGTTGATACAACAACTTCGCTAGCTTCACCGTGACGATAATCGCGGCTTGCCCGTTTAAAGGGCTGCTCAACCCGCAGAACCTGTTCAACCCAAGGGCTAATTTCTTGCATCTGGAGGGGATCTAAGTCAGCCGTCTCACCAACCAGACCTAATACCACCTTGTGCTTCCCAACTATTTTTTCTGGTGTCAGTCCCCAAGTACCGAGTTCGGCGCTAACGCGCTCAATCTCAACCTCTGGAGTGCCAGCTTTCATGACTACAATCATTTTTCCAAATCCATAATTCGGTTGTTTATCTGCCGAATATCTCCTTTTTCAAAAGTCACCAGAGATAATACTTCTCTAGCTTTGCCTAGATAGACCGCCGAGTTTATCTCTCCAGCAAAAAATGAAAATAGCCTGGGGTTCAAACCCCAGGAAAGAGCGAGACCGATGGCAATCGTCCTCTAAACAACTTATAAGTAAAACTCACCTTTGAACTGCTGGTATTTGCGCGGGATTTATGAATCCTTTTGCCCAGCAGAGCGCCATGCTGCTGTCATCCGTCCCCAGTTCGTGGTGAACTCGTTCCAGCCGATTTTACTACCCGGTCTCTCTTCATCCCAGGAGGCTGAGAGAACCCCGTAACTTAATCCCAGAACGCCCAACCCAAAGAAGCCCATACTCACAAGTACAACTGCGGCGTTGGGCAACTTGAACCAGTGCTGGCTAACCACGACATAACTGACAATAAAAGTCAAAATGCCTAAAGCGCTAGGAATTCCACAAAAAAGAGCCATCCGGCGAGCCATGCGTTTGCTCACCACCTCTGGGACTGCCGAAGATTCGAGCTTTCTTGGAGAAGGCTCTTGACCTTCCTTTTTGGCAGTGCTTGGGGTTGTTGGTTGGTTTTTCGCTGGTTTTTTGCGATTCTTCTTAGCGGGTTCAAACGGTAAGCGATTCCGTTGGGATTCTTCTGAAGACATAAGTTTATCGGCGGTTTAACCGCGAATACCCAGGCGACCAATCAAGGCTTGATAGCGGGGTCTATCTTCCTTTTGCAGGTAGGACAGGAGACGCTTTCTGGTACCAATCATTGTCAACAAACCTCGCCGGGAAGCATGATCCTTCTTGTTGGCTTTGAGGTGAGTGCTGAGACGATTGATGCGTTCTGTCAGCATCGCAATTTGGAGATCCGTCGAGCCAGTATCAGTTTCGTGAACCTGATACTCCGTCATAATTTCGTGTTTACGCTGTTGCGGCAGAGTCATGGATAAAGTCTATTTTTAGAATGCAGCAATCTCTCATATTATCATCTGATTTGGAAATCGGTGATGGAGAATCGGGAATTGCGAATCAACTGGGAATTTCCGATGTCTCTGCCTGTGTCTGTATCTGTGCGCCAGACGCGATATAGGTTGTTTCTACAAGTTGCTTTGCGACTTTGTTTGCGGCTCGACGTTCATCTAACCAGCGTTGCAAAATCAAAGCTGCCGCCTTGCGGTCAATTAGAGGTTTATTTTGGGAGAGCGATCGCCTTTCTGTTTTCAGCAGTTCCTCTGCCTCATAAGACGTGAGCCGCTCATCCATATATTCCAGCGGTAACTGGAGAGCCGCTGCCACTCTTGTCGCAAATTTCTGCACCTGCTGCGCCTGAAACCCTAGAGTTCCATCCATTGCATAGGGTAAGCCGACGACCAGAACTTGCACTTGTCGCTCCTCAACCAGGCGTCGCAGTTGCTCCATATCCCGCTCAAAGGAAGTGCGTTCGATCGTAGCGATTCCGGTGGCAATCAATCCAGTGCCATCGCAACCAGCTACCCCAACCCGCTTTTTACCGACATCCAAACCCAGTGCCGAGATTCTCTCCATTCTCTTCTCCCCGCTCTGTGCGGCTAGCTTTCGTGGCATCAAGGGATTGGGAATTTAGCACGATTCCCCCTTTTGGAGGCAACGCCACAGAGGACGATAAATCCTTCTGCGGTTCTACCTGCGGCTTCTTATGCTTTGACTTCAGCCAAGACATCCGCCCCGGTACTGCTTTGCGAGCGGGTTGGAGACCCTGAAGCATTTCCGCCAACTGTAGCCCTTCTAGGGAAATGGGCTTTGCCTCCCGTAGCTTGTGCCACACAGAACGAGACATCAGGAGCGAGTGGGAAATTCGTTCTGCCCCCAATTGTTCCAAATATTCTTCTCGTTCTGGCTGATAGTCGGCTGAAGCCAGTTGTAAGGACTGGGAAGGGTAATCCTTAGCCATCCGAGCCATTTGGGAAAGTAGCTCCGGGTATAACCAAGTGTAGGCTGGGTGTACGGTCAACTCAGCGACATGGGGTTGGGAGCCATCGCGGGACAGAAAAATTTGAAAATAGCCAATTGCTGCCTTGCGCTGCGGTTCAAATACGTAACCACTAACGCTAACCGTCTTGCCAATCCATTGCTTCAAGCTGGTGAGAAACCCGCCAGCGAAGCTAGTTTTGAAGTCATGGATGTGACGGTCATAAACTTGGCGTAGCAGCGGTGGCATTGACACCGTATCGAGTTGATAGAGTAACTGGGCATCAGCATTGCTGACTGGGAGAAGATTGGGTAAATCCGGTTCGTGCTCTTGCAGTGACGAAAGCAGCTCTGGAGCGATCGCCCAATAAGTCAGCTGAGCCAAAGGTTGAAACCCATTCTGGCGGTAAAGAGCCAGTGTTGCTTTGTTGTTAACATTGACTTCCAACACCCAGGTACGCGCTTCCAAGATTGACTCAAAGCAATAACGTAAAAGCTGCGAGCCAACTTCCGCCGGTACCCCTGTCTCCAAAACTACCTGCTCAACCCGCCAAGTGCTGCGCGTGCGGTTGAACGGTGAAACCTGGATCGTACCGCGAACTTGGTTATCCTGCTCCGCGACATAAACGCAAAAAGTGTGCTGACAAGGATTGGGAAACCAGCTCAAGAACTTCAGCGGGCCAAACCAGGGTCGAATTTGATGAACTTTTCTACCCAGATTGTCCGTTGAGTAAATTTGGTCTCCTGCGTCAAAATCTTCTGCGGCTAGCCGTTCCAGCGCATCTAGATCGCGGTATTGAACGGGACGGATCGCAATTTTGGTTTCTTTAGGCAGAAATGAAGTCATGTTAAGTACATGCGCCATGAAGCCGATAGGGTCGAGCGAGCTGCTCTTGGAGAGCAAGCCCAGCTTAAAAACGCAACCAATAGGTTTTTAGTGAAAAAGCCTTTTAAGTGTTGCTGCCAATATCTTAACTGCTTTCCCCTACTGACCGCCGACCAGGAAGAGCCAAAAGCCGACTGGCGAAGAATTTATTTGATTGTCGTTTTTTTCTTTCTAAGTCCTTCTCTGGAAGTCTGGAGTCCAGCAGCAGCCTTGAACTTCGGAGCATTCCAAAGGTTGATCGAGGTCGCTGTCCTAACGGGTGAATTGGACTTCTGACACGAGATTGGGAGACTTCCAACTAAATTTGGACTCTTAAGCCACGACTAACGACGACAGCCGCACAAGCATGGGGTTATTTGACAAACATTTGTAAACTACTATTAAGAACATACAGAAGTAAGAATTCTGCAATGAAGCAACTTGTCACTGTCGAGCGTTTCTGCCTGATTGGTCATATTGTAACGATGGTTTTTGGACTGGCGGGGCTGGTGCTGGTCGTACCCCATCCTGAAATAATTATGAGTTTAGGGGAGACTGGGCAGACTGCATTCCAGTGGAGTATGGCTTGGGGTGGAGTGGTGAATATCGTCTTGGGAACGGTCGCCGTTGCCATTTATGCCTATAGAAAGTTAGGACTGTGGCACTGGCTGACTTTCATGTTGCCTGCGGTGTGCCTGTCCTTGGGGAGCGAATTGCTGGGAACCAGTACAGGCTTTCCATTTGGGGACTACAGCTACCTGAACGGCTTGGGGTATAAGATTGGTGGACTGGTACCTTTTACCATTCCCTTGTCCTGGTTTTATATGGGATTGGTTTCTTATTTAATTGCCTGCGCGGGTCTAAAAACTCGGCAAAATCCGAGCTTGGTTCGCTATGTAGGCGCGATCGCTGTAGCTGCTATGATGTTCACCTCTTGGGACTTTGCGCTGGAGCCAGCGATGAGTCAAACAATGGTACCTTTTTGGTATTGGGAACAGCCAGGAGCCTTCTTTGGCACACCTTACGGAAACTATGCCGGTTGGTTTGGCACTAGCTCGCTCTTTATCGGTGTGGGAGCAATATTGTGGAGAAAGACGCCAATTTTATTGGATCGTTCTGGGCTAGGTTTCCCGCTCATCATCTATCTAAGTAACTTTGGTTATGCAGCCGGATTGAGCTTGGCAGCTGGGTATTGGATACCCGTCTCCTTGGGCGTTCTGGTCGGTGTCATTCCAACTTTGACCCTCTGGCAAATGGCACAACCCGCAGAGATTCGCGAATCCACAACGGAAACTCCTGCGAGTTTGAAGCCAGAAATTCCAGTGACTCAAGTCAAAGTGGCGGTGAAGTGAACGTCGATTGGTTAACACTCCAGAGCGCACTATCGCTGCTGCTGCTACTCGTTCAGGCACCAGCAGTAGCGATCCTGCTCTCGCGTCTATTGAAAGGGCCGTCTCGGCGATCGCCTGTTCAACCCAATACTGCCACGCCCGAACTCTTAGGTGCTGTCAGTGTCGTGGTTCCGACTTTAAATGAAGCGGAGCGAATTAGCCCAGCGCTGGCTGGGCTAACCCGCCAAAGCTACGAAGTCCGTGAAATTATCGTTGTTGATAGTCGTTCCCGGGATGGAACTCCAGAGTTAGTTAAAGCGGCACAGCAGCAAGATCCCCGGTTTCGCTTAATGACGGATGACCCCTTACCGCCTAGTTGGGTGGGGCGTCCTTGGGCTTTACATACTGGATTTTTGCACAGTAGCGAACAGAGCGAGTGGATTTTGGGAATGGACGCCGATACTCAGGCGATTCCCGGTTTAGTTGCCGGTTTGCTCAGGACAGCGGAAGAAGAGGGTTATGACCTGATTTCCCTCTCGCCGCAGTTTATCTTGAAATATCCAGGCGAGTGGTGGCTGCAACCAGCACTCTTGATGACCCTGCTTTACCGATTCGATCCGGCAGGTACAAATACTCAAGATCCGGAGCGGGTGATGGCGAACGGTCAGTGTTTCCTGTGCCGTCGCTCTGTTTTGGAGGCTGTAGGGGGTTATACCAGCGCCCGGAGTTCTTTTTGTGACGATGTCACCCTTGCCCGCAATATTGCCTCCCGTGGGTTCAAGGTGGGCTTTCTAGATGGAGCCAAGGTTTTGAAGGTACGGATGTATGAGGGGGCAGCCGAAACTTGGAAAGAGTGGGGGCGATCGCTTGACCTAAAAGACGCTGCTTCCAGGGGTCAGATATGGGGAGACTTGTGGCTGCTATTCGCCGTTCAGGGTTTACCTCTACCCGCGTCCTTGGTTTTACTCAGCTGGCTGGTGATGGGAACTTCGACACTCCCAGTGGTGGCTGCTGTCGGGTTAAATTTATTTCTGCTATTGATTCGGTTTGCGTTGCTACTCGCGATCGCGCCGTCTTATGAAAGCAAAGTACAAACCCCCGGCTTTAGGGGATCGGAAACAGGTAAACGGGAAAGGAACTTTGACTTTTTACTTTTACCTGTTTACTTTTATCTTTCCCCTCTGGCAGATCCTTTAGCTGTGCTGCGAATTTTTCTGTCTGCTATCCGTACTCCTAAGCAATGGCGCGGTCGGAGTTATGGATAGTTTTGAGTTTTCAAGCAAAGGGGTAATGAGAGTGATGAGTGTTGGATTTTGAGCGATCGGAGAGTTCTTTAATTCAAAACTCAAAACTCAAAACTCAAAACTCAAAACTTTTTCCCAATTCCCCAAAACCAAAACTCATTTAAGAATCGAAATTACTGTTAACCGCATCTACCCGTTCTAGCTGCCAAAGAATTTGATTGCCCTCACGGCGAACCCGCGACACAATCCAGTTACGCCACCCCCAGTGGTCTCCGCGACTGGTGACAGCGCTGGCATTGACATCCATCAAGTCAGCTAATTCAGAGCTAGTAATTAGGTAGCCTTTAGCAGCAATTTCGTCAGCCACGTGGAGAGTTTCTATCAGATTACGCAGCTGGGCGACTCTCACCTCACGGGGCAGATTGTCCTGAGAATCAAGAGCAGATGGAGTAGTAGAATCTACCATGACTAGGCCGAGGTTAGGAGGGTCAGAAGATAAGTCACTCGATTGTATCGTTTTGTTATCAATAGAATTAGTGGCGGGTGAAACAATTGACTCTTCTGCTATGGGTTGTTGCAGCGAAGGAGTCTTCCCCGTCGCAAAAGCCCGAGCGATCGCATCGCATCGCTCATTCCCCTCATTTCCTGCGTGACCCCGGACATACCGCCACTCGATCCGGGGAAGATTGAGTTCATCGAGTATTTCCCAGAGGTCTTGGTTGAGGACGGGTTTCCCTTCTGCTGTCTTCCAACCCTTTTTTTTCCAACCTTTCACCCATTTGGTAACACCGTTTTTCAGGTATTCACTATCGGTGTAGAGGGCGATGGGTTCTTGTTGTCCGAGGCCGTTCACGAGTTTCAATGCGCCGATTGCGGCTTGCATTTCCATTCGATTATTAGTGGTTGCCGGATCGGCGTCGCCCATTTCATAGACCGAACCATCGGTGAAATAGACAACAACACCCCAGCCTCCAGGACCTGGGTTGCCAACGCAGGCACCATCGGTATAGATACTTTGGATTGTCCGAGTCAAGGGCATGAAAGTGGTTTTGCGAGGTTGAATGGTTATTGTACAAAAAACGGGCAGCTCCAAGCGAGGGAAAGCTGCCCTGTCAGATTATTCAGGATTCTTCAGAGGGTTGTCCTAAAGATTGCTGGAGTTGCAGAAGGTCTTGCAAAATCTCTTGATGCAACTCTGGAAAATCGGCTTCGGGGAGGCTTGATAGCACCTGTTCGTACTCGATTATGGCTTTTTGGCGCAACGGATTGGGTTCTGGATTGACTTGCGATCGCTCATAGTAAGCATTGCCGATTGCTTGATGCAATCTGCCCCAACCTTCTGGCTGGGTGTCTTGAGAAACGTACTTCAACCCTTCCTCATAGCTTGCCAATTGCCCTTCATCGCCGCGCTGGTTCAAGGCTGGATTATTTTGAGCGACCTTACTTAAGGAACTCAGTAAGGGGTCCAAACTCGCTGAAAGAAGCGCCGACTTGCCGCGACCGATCCAGGAGTCCCAGTCATCCAGTTTGAGTTGCAAAGCTTGGTCGTAGCTGGCGATCGCTTCCTCATATCGAGCTAAGCGGTGTAGGGTCTCGCCTCTTACCATCCAGACTTCTGAATAGTTGGGTTGGAGTTGCAGAACCCGGTCAAAACTAGCCAGCGCTTCCTCATAGCGGTTCAAGTTTTCTAGCGCTAATCCCCGATTGTAGAAGGCTTCTGGGTCGTTTGCTTTAATTTCTACTGCCTTGTCAAAGCTAGCGATCGCTTCTTCTAAACGGTCTAAGTCCTGGAAAGTATTGCCTTGGTTGTTCCAAGCTTCGTAAAAGTCGGGTTTAATTTCTATCGCCTTGCTAAAGCTGGCGATCGCATCTTGCAACTGTCCTAAATTTTTCTGCATCACGCCTCGGTTGTTCCAGGCGATATAGTTATCCGGGCTAATCGCCAAGCACCGATCGTAGCTAGCGATCGCATCTGACAATTCTCCAGCACTGGCTTGCTGATTGCCTTGATTAAACCAAGCTTCGGCTTCCTCTGCACTCGATGGATTTTCTGCTTCCTCGACGCTGGATGGATTTGCCGCATTGAATTGATTCACCAATGCTTGCACAATAACTTGCGGATCGGTCGTCTCAATTTGCAGTTGCTCGGAAATTTGCTGAAGTAAACCGCTATCCTGCTGCAACATCACCAACAACTCATCTAGGGTGACTGTTTTGAGTTCTCCGCCTTCCTCACCTTCCTCACTAACAGCGGGGACTTCCTCCTCCGGCGTGTCGAACTCCTCGTATTCATAGATAGAAGAGACGGGTGGGGGGTTTACCGCTCGTGCCGGAGCGTTTCTCGTCAGCAGTTGCATCCCAATATCATAAGAAACTTCCCCGATTTCTCCGCAGCCCACCTGACCAAGCTGCACCATTCGCGCCGCTAACTCATTATTAGGTGCAGGGGAAGCCAATAATCTTTCCCCAAAGCGGTTCAGCCACCCCACCCATAGGGATGATTGACCGCGATCGCCCAGAGATTCAAAAAACCGTAAAACCCGGTCTTGCTGCCAGCCATGTGCGACACCTTCGAGCAGTTGGCTGTACAAAAATTCATAATCTGTATCCGTCAGGGGTTTAGGGGGTTCCGAGCGAACCGAGGCGGGTGTTGGGTTTCGCCTGCCGCCCGTTCCAAATAAACGCTGAAACCACCTTACCAGCGATCGCCATAGTTGCTTGAGCATTTGCTAGAGTCCCCCCGCCCTTACTTTCTCAGATTTTATCTAACGGGCTTGAACAGTTTACTGGCTATTATGAGCTTTTGATCGGTTAACCGTAATGTTTGCTTTCCAGAAAACCACACCAAGTCTCTGAAGACAACCAGAAGGCGATCGCATTCGGTTCGACTAGAGCAACACGTTACACTTTTATCGACACCTCTGTCGCTTGTCTAGCCTGACGAATCCCTGCCGTGACCTACCAACCCCTACATCACAAGTATCGCCCTCAGACGTTCGCGGATTTGGTGGGACAAGAAGCGATTGCCCACACACTCCGCAACGCCATCCGCACCGAACGGATTGCCCCCGCCTATTTATTCACGGGTTCTAGAGGAACGGGCAAAACCTCCAGCGCCCGGATTCTGGCAAAGTCGCTGAACTGTCTTCAGAATAGTCAGCCGACAGAACAACCTTGTGGTGTTTGTCCTGTTTGCCAAGGAATCGCCAAAGGTTCAGCGCTGGATGTAATTGAAATCGACGCCGCTAGCAACACCGGCGTGGACAATATCCGGGAGATCATCGAACGCGCCCAATATGCCCCCGTTCAGTGCCGCTACAAAGTGTATGTGATTGACGAAGTTCATAGTCTCAGTTCAGCTGCGTTCAATGCTTTGCTGAAGACGCTAGAGGAGCCACCCAAGCACGTTGTCTTTGTCCTGGCGACCACCGATCCGCAGCGGGTGTTACCGACAATTATTTCTCGCTGTCAACGCTTTGATTTTCGCCGCATTCCCTTAGAGGCGATGGTGGAGCATCTGGGAAAAATTGCCCAGTTGGAAAACATCAACATCACTTCCGAGGCGATTACCTTGGTGTCGCAAGTGGCTCAGGGAGGCTTGCGGGATGCGGAAAGCCTGCTCGACCAGCTCAGCCTATTATCCGGTCAAGTGACGGTAGAGGTGGTCTGGGATTTAGTGGGAGCGGTGCCAGAACGAGATTTAATGGAGTTGTTGAAGGCGATCGCTCATTCCGATCCCGAAGCAGTTCTGGAAAAAGCTCGTCATCTCATGGACAGGGGCAGAGAACCGCTGATTGTCCTCCAAAATCTTGCTGGTTTCTATCGCGATTTACTGATCGCCAAAACTGCCCCCAAACGCCCGGATTTGGTAGCCGTGACTGCGCCCACCTGGACTCAGTTGTGCGAATTTGAGGATCTGGACATCCCGACAATTTTGCAGGGGCAAAAGCACCTTAAAGACAGCGAAGTTCAAATTAGAAACACGACTCAGCCGCGCCTGTGGTTAGAAGTGACGCTATTGGGATTGTTGCCATTAGCTAATAGCGGTCAGCAGCCCCAGACAACGGGCAGTGTGAATCTGAGTCGCCTGCGTGTCGAGCCGCAAGAGGCAAGAGTCGATCGGGCGTCCACACCCAACACTCAACACTCAACCCCTGCCCAACCCGCTAAGCCAGTCATTGAACCCGTTCTCCCTAGTGTTCCGCAGATTCAGCCGGAAGCGCCACCAAAGACGCCCTCAGCGGCGGCACCACCACCAGAACCGAGAGAATCGACCGAACCTCCTGCGCCAGTTTCTCAGCCTGGAGAGGGTACGGATCGAAGTGTCGAACTCGATCGAGTTTGGCAACAGGTGATTAATCACGTCCAGCTATTTGGGACGCAAGAATTTTTGCGTCAACGATGTCGCTTACTAAACTTTAATGGTCGGGAAGCAATCCTGAGTGTCAGTTCAACGGGTTTGTTAAAATTAGCCCAGACAAAATTGCCAGATGTGGAAGCAGCTTTTTCAAAAACCTTTCAATCTAAGGTAAAAGTCAGCTTTCAAGTTAGCGGGGGGGCTGAGGTAAAGTCTCAACCTGCCTCAAAACCGCCAAACGCTGAAAGGTCTGATTCTTTGGGAACATTGCCTAGTAAAAATTCCGTAGGAGCGATCGCATCTGGGACACCGACTCCTCAAGCACCGCCCGTACAGCCTTCTGGGGAAGGCAAGACAGGGAATGGGGCTAGTAACGATTTAGCACCCCCTTTAACCAGCCCGCCGCCGTCAAAGATGCCACCGCAGGCGAAGCATGAGGTGAAGAACGGCAGTTCTTCAGCTTCACGAACTCCAGCCGCTACTGCTCAACCACCCGCACCGCCCGATTTAGAGTGGGACGATGAAGTCGCGATCGCTGCCAAACGCCTCGCGGACTTTTTTAAAGGGGAAATTGTCAAGCTGGCTGATGAGCGAGAGGAAAATCTGGAGACTTTAGATTTACCGTCTCTTTCCGAGATGCCGACGCGCTTGCCACTCGAAGAGATGATTCATTCTGCCGACGAGCTACTCAATGAGTGGCAAGAAGATGATGATGTAGGGTTTTAGAGTAAGAACACGGCAGTGCTGCGTCCTATTTAAAAAAAGGGACACGGTACTGCCGTGTCCCTTTTTTTAAAACTCAAAACTTAAAACTCAAAACTTTCCTCGCTACTGCCTTGATGCACCGTTTTAATCCATTTCAGCCGCTTCGGTCGCACGGACATCCGGGCGGTAGTAGCCGCGATGATTACCATCCAGTGCAACATATAAAGGACACCCCGTAAGGTTTGCAACAGGGTGACGAAAAAGACCGATGCAGTCAATTTCTCTTCTTTATGGGTGCGGTGCAGACCGACGAACATCCCCATCAGAAACAGAATGAACGTCATTCCGGTGATGGGGCTGAGAATCGGCAGACGATTCCGCGCGATCGCCATCAGGCAGTCGGGCACGGCAGCGGCGGGGAGAATATACTGGGTGAGCAAAAACGAGAACGCATCAATGCTTTTGAGGGTGCCCATCCGGTTTGAAACCAGGAGACGCCAGTAGTCCAGATAGCGCTGGAATCCACCTTCTGCCCATCGATTGCGCTGATGCCACAGTGCCTTAGCACTGGTGACGCCTTCCTCATATACGGGGGGAAAGATCAGAAATTCGATATCCCACCGATCCAGGTGTAAGCGGATCGTTAAATCCAAGTCGTCCGTGATGGTTTCCTCATTCCACCCACCGCAATGCTCCAAGGCAGCTCTGCGGACAAATTGACCGTTGCCTCGAAGTTCCCCGATGCCGCCAATGGCAATGCGCTGCTCCTGGAAATAGGAGTCCAGTGCCATTTCTGCCATCTGACCGCGAGTCCAGAAATTCAGCGATGGGTTCGCGATCGCTTTTCGCATCTGCACGGCTCCCACCTGTTGCCGCTCAAAACTTGGGCAAACCCGACGCAGCATATCTGGTGGCACTTGGGCGTCGGCATCAAATACCCCGACAATTTCTCCTCGCGTCAGGGACAACACTTGATTCAGCGCTCCCGATTTGCCGCCAACCCCATTCGCACCTCGGCGCAGGACTTTTAACTGGCGATATTCCTTCGCCAGATGCTCTAACACGAGGGGGGTTCGATCGGTGCTGTGGTCGTCAATCACCCAAACTTCATACCGATCTACTGGGTAGTCCTGATTACACAGCATTTTCACCAGGTTGCCAATAACAGCTTCCTCATTTTTAGCTGCCACCAGTAGGGAAACAGAAGGCCATTGGTCTTTTGTTGCTTCCGACAACGGCGCTGGGACTGGTCGGGGTCGCGCGAATACGACGCGGAACGCTTGAATCACCAACAGTCCGGTCAGTCCTAGGACTAACCACGAACCCCAAACAAACAGATGTAGGGCAATGATGCTGCCCCAAATCACCGTTAAGGCGAACGCCGCTTTGCGTCGGCGTCCTGCCAGTCCCTGAAAAAAGTCGCTCTCAAATTCTTCTGTAGAAACTTCATTGATTGCGTCTCTACATTCAGACAACAGAGAATCGAGCGGTTCAAGCTCGTTGTAAGAATCTTTTTCGGGCCAGGAATTCTCCGGCATAGGTTACTTGATTCAACCACCAATACTTATCTACACCCATAAAGAAGCTGGGGATCAGGTAACACCATACCGTACATCCTTCGCACACGGACAGCTTGCCCTGAGATTGGCGGTAGGATTCTACTTCCTCTGACTGGCGATAGAGGTCGTAAAGCTTACCGTTAATGGGAACGCCGGTTTGGGCAAAGTGATAGCAAGGTAGGAGTAGCTTGTCGTCGGGAGAAATCGCAATTACTGCATCTACCGCTTTACAGCGGGGATTTTTCGTATCATTCCCCCCAGCTTCAATGAACGCCAGTGCAGCCTTATTGTATCCGACATTCTTATATTTCTTGGCGGCGGCTTGAATTGCTGCCACCATGTCTGGGGTGGGATTCTTGTTGGAATTGTAGTGGTCGTGGGCGGTGAAAGCTGGGTTGAGCCATACCCTGACGCCTAGGCGCAGACCGAGTTCTGCGACTTCGTTAATGTGCTGATAATTTTGGGCGGTGACGGTGTGGTTGAGAACGGGTTGTTCGCCGAGTTCTTGTGCTAGAGCAACCGACTCAACCAGGGTGTCAAAAATTTTCACTCCCCGCGAATGGTCGTGGGTTTCAGCATCTGCACCATCTAGCGAGAAATTCAAGAAGTCAACTAATCCTTGAATTTCTTTGGCTTTTTTCGGGTAAAGAATTGTATTCGTCGTCATGCTGGTCCAAAATCCCTGCTTTTTGGCTTCAGCGTAAATCTGACCAACATCTGCACGTAGCAGGGGTTCGCCACCCGTAAAGTCTATATACTTCAGACCCAACCGGCGCAAGTCCTTTAAGTTGTGTTGAATCGTGGCAAAGTCAGCTTCTTGGGGTGGCTCTAATGCCCAGATGTTACAAAAATGACATCGGGCGTTGCAGCGATAAGTTAAGTAGTAATTAGCAACTAAAGGAGGCATAGATTTCTCGCGTGAATAATTCCCTAACTTTATTCAGTCAGCGTAAACTAATCGGCAACAGATAGGAAGTTTTACTCAGGAATCGGGGAAAAGGGGAAAAAAATTCGCTACAAAGGGAAAAAAGGGGAAGGAAAACGAAAATTTCTCTACTACTCTTTCCTGCTCTTTCTCCCTCCCACATAGTCCTTAATTCCTTTAATGAATGAATTTATCCTGGGGAGGACGCGGGAACCTGTATATTAAGGTAGAATCACCATTAGCTCCACCGTCCAAGGCTAGAACTCTAAGCTATTGTGTTCCCAATCGGCTGTCAGAGCGCAGAAAATTAGGGACAACGCCCTACTGCCAGTCAGACGGAAATTGAGGAAGATTTAAGACAATGTCAATTGACCAACTTCAGCCTGCAAACCAAGGGGATGTCAGTGTCTACATGCCCTACTACCAGGGCAATAAGCGGAATATGTTGCCCTTGGCAATTAGCCTGTATCAAAAAGGGTCTTTAGAAGGGAATCGCAAAATAGAAGGCGGCGATAGCATTCCTTTTGTTGCCACCTGGTATGTGTCTAGGCTCCCATTGGATTTGACCCGTTGTCGGTTGCAGTTTGATGGAAATGCGGAACTGAGTTACGAAGTGATGATGGCAAATTCAGAGTTAGTCGATTTTTTAATCGATGTAATTATGAATTTCAAGCGCACTCGCACAATCGACTTTTCCCACGCGTTCTATCGTAAGCTGCTACGAGCAGATGGTTGAACACTGTAGAAATGAGGAGTGAGGGTGTGCCAAAAGCGGCTAAATATTTGCTTATCGGGTCAACAGAAGCTTACAGTGGCAAGTCAGCAACGATCTTGGGGATTGCCCATCAGCTGAAAGAAAAGGGGCTGGATATCGCCTATGGGAAACCGCTGGGCACCTGTTTAAGTGAATCGCAAACAGATGCGATGGAGGAGGATGTCCGGTTACTCGCTCAGGTATTGAAATTACCAGAAAATCGAATCAGACCGACTCTGCTGTCTCTGGATGAAGAGACGATTCAAAGACGCCTTTCTGGAGAAGACCAGACGGATTACCGTCTGTCTCTGGAGCAGTATCGACGGATGCCTGGTGCCCCAATGGTTTTATTAGAAGGGCCAGGAACTTTGGAAGAAGGCAGCTTATTCGACTTGTCTCTGGGACAGGTTGCTGAGGCGGTTGATGCGGCTGTTTTACTGGTGGCTCGTTTTCACTCGGTTCTATTGGTGGATGCGCTGTTGTCAGCTAAAAAGCGGCTGGGCGATCGCTTAACGGGTGTTTTGATAAACGATATTCCCGCAGCTAATCTGGAAGCCGCTGAGACGCTCGTACGACCTTTTCTAGAGCGGCAGGGGATTCCTGTGTTGGGAATGTTGCCAAGAAGCGAGTTGCTGCGGAGTGTCAGCGTTCGGGAACTGGTCAGCCAGTTGAAAGCAGAAGTTCTGTGCCGTCCAGATCGATTGGATTTAATGGTACAGAGCTTGACAATTGGCGCAATGAATGTAAATTCAGCGCTGAAGTATTTCCGCAAGGGAACGAACATGGCGGTGGTGACGGGAGGCGATCGCACGGATATCCAGCTAGCCGCCTTAGAAACTTCTACTCAGTGCCTGATCTTGACTGGACAATTGCCACCACAACATTTTATCCTCAGCCGCGCTGAAGATTTAGAGATTCCGATTTTGTCGGTTGACCTGGATACGCTGACGACTGTAGGAATTATTGACCGTGCCTTTGGTCAAGTGCGGCTCCACGAACCGATTAAGGTCGAGTGCGTTCGCCAGATGATGGCTGAAAACTTCGATATTGAGCGGTTAATGGCGACTTTGGGTTTAGAACCGGCGGTTACGGTGCAGTAAGCGAGTCCGAAGCGTGGTGAATGTTGAGTTCTGAGTTAGGAATCCCTTTCATTCAAAACTCAAAATTCAAAACTTTCAAGAGCGACCAATGACCAAAGTTATCGTCTTCGGCAGCATTAACATGGATCTCGTGGCGCGATCGCCCCGATTGCCAGTTGCTGGCGAAACGCTACGGGGTCATGACTTTTTTACGGCTGCGGGTGGGAAAGGAGCGAATCAAGCGGTAGCAGTGGCGCGGCTGGGGATTCCAACTCAGCTTGTGGGGCGTCTGGGTGCCGATAATTTTGGACGCGAACTCCTCGCCAATCTTCAAGCGTCTGGTGTCGAGACTGGGGCTGTCTTGGTGGATGAGGCGGCTCATTCTGGCGTCGCAGCGATCGCTGTGGGTGCGAGGGGAGAAAATCACATTATCATCGTCCCCGGTGCCAATGGGCGCGTGAACGATGAGGATGTGGGACGCCTTAGCGATTTGTTGCCCGGTGCTGCTGCATTGCTCCTTCAATTCGAGATTCCGATGCCAGCCGTTGTCGCAGCTGCTAGGGCAGCCCGACAAGCCGGTGTCCAGGTCATTCTCGATCCCGCACCTGCTATCGAGATGGGAGATTTTGCGTCTGTTTTATATCCGTTGGTTGACATCATCACCCCCAACGAAATTGAGGCGGGGCAATTGGTAGGCTTTGCGGTGGATGGGCAAGAAACCGCTGCTAAAGCAGCCGCAGCTTTACGTCAACGGGGCGTGGGTACTGCAATTGTGAAACTAGGCGATCGCGGTGTCTTTTGTGCCACACCGGAGGAAACATTCTTCGTCCCCGCTTTTCCCGTTCAGGCAGTTGACACCGTTGCGGCTGGGGATGCGTTTAATGGGGGATTGGCAGCAGCTTTGGCTTCTGGGCGTCCTCTGCGGGAGGCAGTAGTCTGGGGTGCTGCCACTGGTGCGATTTCGGCAACTATTGCCGGTGCCCAACCCTCTCTGCCCGATAGAGAGACGTTCGACACATTTCTCAGAGAACGAGGGATTCTATAGTTGAGTGGCAAAAGGGAAGAATGTTCAGTACATTTTTATGATTAATCCCGTATTTGGTAACGATAATTCCGCCTTTTCAAGGTATATTTAAATAATAGAAATCCGTTTTCAATAAATATTGAAGCTTAGTTCTTCCTTATCAAGTTTATTATATCGAAAAAAAACAAATAACTTCTAGAGGGTAAAACAAAAAAATTCCCTGTTGAGTTAAAGTTAAAAGCTATTTTTTGGGAAATTACTTGCCAATATCCTCATTCCATAACTGGGGATTATTCTGAATGAAATCGCTCATCAACTGCTTGCAATCATCCAGGTTTAAATCAATCACTTCAACACCGTGGGATTCCATGAATTCCTTGGCACCGGAGAAAGTTGCAGATTCACCGGCGATGACTTTTTTAATCCCAAATTGGACAACAGCACCAGCACAGAGATAACAAGGCATCAAGGTAGAATAAAGCGTTGTATCTTTGTAACTGCCGATTCTGCCAGCATTGCGTAAGCAATCGATTTCTGCATGGGTAATGGGGTCGTTGTCTTGGACGCGCTTATTATGTCCTCTACCGACAATTTGCCCATCTTTCACCAGAACTGAACCAATGGGAATTCCGCCCTCGTTGAGTCCCTGTTTAGCTTCGGCGATCGCATCTGTCATAAAGTCGTCCATAACAGTCTAATTGTCAACAATTTAGTTTGTTTTAGAATACTGCTTTTCTGTGCAAAAGGTTCGGTTTTCAACGCAAAGGTACGCAAAGGTTAGACTTTCTTTGCGTACCTTGATTGGTGAGGATGGGGACTATGGGTTTAGTACGCCGGAATGTCCGGGGATGTCTCCTAGCGGTTCACAGCGTCCACCCAAGTATTTAGAGAGAAACTCTTCTGCGATCGCGTAAAAGTGCAATCGGTTTTCGGGACGGGCGAAACCGTGTCCTTCGTCGGTGTAAAGGGCGTATTCTACAGGCTTATTTGCCTTTTGCATCGCCTCGACAATTTGTTCGCTTTCCGCCTGCTTCACCCGTGGATCGTTCGCACCTTGGGCAATTAGCAGTGGTTTGGTAATCCGGTCAACGAAAAATAAAGGCGATCTCGATTTGAGAAATTCTTCTTCCGTCTCCAAGTTGCCGACCCGATAGTAGAAATTCGCCTTCAGCGGTTCCCAGTAGGGCGGGATACTTTGCATCAGCGTAATCAGGTTACTCGGACCAACGATGTCCACACCGCAGGCAAAGACATCCGGCGTGAAAGTTAATCCCACTAGGGTTGCGTAACCGCCGTAAGAACCGCCCATAATGGCAATCTTTTGCGGGTCGGAGATGCCTTGTTGTACCAACCAGTTGACGGCATCAATAAGATCGTCGTGCATCTTCGCCGCCCATTCCCGGTTGCCAGCATTGACAAAGGCTTTGCCGTAGCCGGTGGAACCCCGGAAATTCACTTGCAACACCGCGTAACCCCGGTTTGCCAACCACTGCGCTTGCGGGTCGTAACCCCAAGTATCTCGCGCCCAAGGGCCACCGTGAACCAGCAACACGGTTGGTAAATTTTGGGCGGTGATTCCCACAGGTGTTGTCAGGTAGCCGTGAATCGTCAAGCCGTCTTGGGCTTGGTAAGAAATCGGTTGCATGGATGCCAGCGACAACCCTTCGAGTGTGGGTTTGTTGCTGAACAGGAGAGTGCTGGTCTTGGAATCTCGATTATAGGCGTAGTAGTAGACCGGACCGTCATCGGTGAGGAAAGCGACTAGCCAATTTTTGTCAGCGAGGTCGCGGGAGGAGATACCGAACTCTCCGGGACGAATTTGGGCGATCGCTTCAAAATCTGCGGCGATACTTTGGTCAAGTACCTGCCATTCTTGTTTCTCTTTGTAGAAGGAAACTGCCTGGATAACTCGTGTAATCGGGTGAATGACGATGCCGCCTAGATCGTATTGCGGATCTTCGGCAATTACTGTTTCTTCGCGAGTAGTGACATCGAAAGCAATCAGGCGACTAGCGTTGGCATCGTGACTGCCACTGATATAAAGGGTTTTGCCGTCTTCCGAGAAGCTAACGGCACCGCCTTCATCATCTGGACCCCAGTGACGCAGCGTTTCCCAATCACCTTGGGTTGTTTCCCGGAATAATAGGTCAGAACCCCCATCAGGCGTAGCAGCGGTGGCGGCACGGACTTGGAATTGGGCGTCTACTGTCCAGCTAACGACATTGCCTGGGTTTTCGGCGTATAAGTCAACCGCACCGTTAGCCAGGTTGATGCGGTAAACGTCAAACTTTTGCAAGTCCTTCAAGTTCATCCCCACCAACACTTGATCCGGGAACTTGGGGTCAAGATCCACTGGCTGTGCTTTTACCCCTTGGAAGGGTGTTAAGTCGCGGACAATATTGGAGTGAATATTGACCGAATAGAGGTGAAAGTTTTCGTCGCCATCTGAGTCTTGCATATACATCAGCTGGTCGGCGTTATAAGTCCAGAAGAAAATCCGGATACCGCGCTTCTTATCTGCGGTGAGTTGGCGGTCGTCTTCCTGTCCGACTGTCCGCAACCACACCTGCAAGACATTCTTGTCGTCGGGGGCGATGTACGCCAGATACTTACCATCCGGTGAAAGTCGCGGACTGGTGCGTTCTGGGTTGCCGAAAAGAACCTCGCGGGGAATCAGCGGCGGTAGTTGGGTTGCCGATCGCTCAATAGTTGATTGCATTTTTACCTCTTACTACTCGATCTCCTTATTCTTACTGTGCTCATAGAACTCGCGAATCCCCCAGTATGGTTAACCGACCCGATAAAAAGCGAACTGACAAGTCAGCGCAAGCTATCGCGTTTCTTATGTTGCGGAGAATGCGATCGCTTTGGCTGTGGCGGGGCAAGGATGCGATTTACTGGGTTTGATCTGCTCGCTTCACACACGATGCCTGAAATGAACTGGGAGAATTTTGAGTATGATGAAATTACCATACCCAGAAGTCATACTAATGCAGAAAGTCACAATCTCTTTAGAAGATGACATCCTGCGATTTGTAGATCGGCAGGCAAAAGGCAACCGCAGCGCCTATATTAACGATTTGCTAGCAGAACACCGCCGCCGTATTTTGGAGGCACAAATGATTACCGCCCTCCAACAGGATGCTAAAGATCCAGAGTACCAAGCTGAAATTGCAGCTTGGGATAGTGTAGCTGGGGATGGCATGAATGCCAGCGAGTAATTTAACTTATCGGCGGGGAGAAATCCGTTGGGTAACACTCGATCCAACCGTAGGGGCTGAGGCGCAAAAAACCCGCGCTTGCTTGATTGTGCAAAATGACATTATGAACCAGTATGGACTTCTGACAATTGTGATGCCATTTCGACCGGGAAATAAAGAAGCCCCCTACGTTGTGAATGTCAAAGCAACATCCTCCAATGGATTAGACCAAGATCGTTTTATTGATGTTGGGCAAATTCGTGCTGTCGATCATCGTCGCGTTTTGGGTTTGGTAGGTGTGCTGGAGGAAGAATATTGGGAACAGATTCGCTTTAGTTTAAATGTGGTTTTGGGGTTTGCGATCTAGAAGTGTCAACGAATTAGAATAAAGCGATCGCGTTTCTTCTGCCGGGGAGAATGCGATCGCGTTTATCATTTACTCGGCTTGCTGAATTGGATCGCCTATTGGTGGATGCCGCCCGATTGCTCGATCGGCGGCACGAATATTTACAACCCATTCGCGATTTAATCCTAATGCAACGACTGTAGCCCTACCAGTGGATGTTATACCAACGATTGAGAGTACATCACCAGACCAAATGAAATGCTCCTTCCAGATATCTTGTCTGGGGTTAAACAGCAGAACTTGTGCATCAAACTGAGGATCTATCGCTGTTATTTTATCGGCTTTTCTTCGATTGCAATGAAAACAAGCTAAAGCCAAGTTTTCGATAGTATCTGCTCCGCCTTGAGCAATTGGAATTACATGATCTACTGTAAATTGCACGTATTGCCATTGTTCTGATGCGTGACAATATTCGCACAAACTTCTGGCTCGCTGACGTACCTGCTGCCGAACAACTTCGCTTATCTTACGATGAGGAGGCAACTTTATAGATTTCCTTGATTTTGAGATAGGAAAAGATTCCGAACAGTGCGATTAAGAAAACTCAGATAATCATCAATTTCTTCGTAGCTATCAAGTTCTTGTTCTTCTGCTGTATTAAGAGGGGAATCTTGTTGTTTGGATAATAACTCTTCTATTCGAGTTTGCACAAAACTTGAAGCCCGAAAAATAGGTACTCCTTCTTCCAATTCAATTCGGACAGCACCTTCTACTGGCAGGCTATTGGGTAAGCTACGAAGTTGTGGAGGAAGAGGTATTGTCATTTGGATTCAAAAACACTTTGATGGTTTGATTATAGCTAGCGGTAAGCTTTGTTAATTGGAGGCGAGGCTGAGAGATGGGATCGCTCGCGTTTCTTCTGCTGGGGAGAATACGATCGCGCTTGTTGTGTTGGGAAGAATGCGATCGCGCTTTTGGTGTTAAAGAAGAGTGCGATCGCATCCTTGCGCCCATAAGAGAGAGTTTACTGTAAACCCCTTTCTACAATTGCGCAAATTTCTCGGATGAAATCGGCGGGAGTCTGAATAATCAGCCTACTCTGTACAGCGACTTCCTGGGTAAAATCTTTCGTGTTTAAACTCAACAGACGATCAACATTTGCCACTACAGCAGCAGCCAAAATTGGTGCATCTTTTGCTTCGATGATAGCTGTCCATTGAGCTGATTCTTCTAAGGGTGGGTTAGGTCGAATTTCAGGAGCGATAGCAGTCAGAAGTTGTGCAAAAATTGGTTGGGCAGCGGGTAATTTTTTGCGAAGGTTGCGCTCGCACTCATCTAATACTTGCTGGGAGATGACCAGCTTAAATAAGCCTATTTCAGCCATTGTTAGTACAGCACGGCTGGCTCTACTGCGAGACCCTGCTCCAGCAATTAAAATACTTGAGTCAGCAAAGACTCTACGCATCTTGTTGCTCTTGCCAGATTGCTTCCCGTTCTGCGTGTATTCCTTCTAGCAATTCAGTCAAGCCTACGCCTTCATCTTCCATGAGGGCTATGATTTTATCGGCTAGTTGGGGAACTTGGGGCTGTTTGGGGGTAAGCAAGACTATATTGCCTACTTGCAACAGCGTCAGCATATCTCCTTCGGTTAAGTTGAGCTTATCTTGCACCAGCTGGGGAACGGTAATTTCCCCCCCTTCCCGCAAACGAATCGGAAATTCTCTGATCTCTACGTCCGTGTCTTGTGAACTTGGTGTCACGGTTTTAACCTGTAATGGGTATCAGATTTTCTTATTTTACAAGTGCTGGCTGGAGGAGATGCGATCGCGTTTTGCTGTGGAGGTGGAAGAGTGCGATCGCGTCGTTCCTCTCCCTGCAACCCAGGCGCGATCGCTCCCACCCATCCTTCCCATGCAAAATCCGCATTACGGCAGACGTGGGAAAAACAACACTTGAGTAAGATCGGACAACTTAAGTGCCGAAAATAGGGAAATATGGCAAATCTGACACAAGAAAAGTGTATTGCCTGTCATAAGGATGCGCCACACGTCACTGAGGCGGATATCGCAGAACTGAAACCAGAGATTCCAGATTGGAACATTGTGGAAGAGGAGGGAGAATCGCGGCTCAAGCGCACCTACAAGTTTGCAGATTTTCAGACGGCGCTAGCTTTCACTAATAAAGTCGGTGAAGCGGCGGAAGCGGAAGGGCATCACCCAGCATTGCTGACGGAGTGGGGGAAGGTGACGGTGAGCTGGTGGACTCACGCGATTTCTGGTTTGCACCGGAACGATTTTATAATGGCGGCAAAGACAGATCGGATTGCGCCGGAATTTACTCAAAAGTAAGCTGCTGAAACGTTTGGAGCCTGGGCAAACAGTCGGGCATCTTGAGCTGGTCGTACTGAAAAGAAGACTTGAGGATGAGTGAGACGGAGTTAGAAGCGGCACACCGAGACGCTGAGGCATCAACAACAGCGCTGGCTGTTAGCATTAGCGAAGCAGCTGAGCAGGAAGTAGCGGCACGAAGTGCAGCAGAGGCACATCGGCGCTTTGTCGAGCTAGTGCAAGGACTGGATGCGATTGTCTGGGAAATGGACGCTGTGACGTGGAAGTTCACGTTTGTTAGCGATCGCGCTCAAGATATTCTCGGCTATCCGATCAGTCAGTGGTTAAATGAGCCGACGTTCTGGCAGGATTGCTTGCTGCATCCGGAAGACCGCGACTGGTGCGTTAATTTTTGCGTGAGTGCAACCAATCAAGCAAAAGACCACGAATTCCAGTATCGAGCGATCGCATCGGATGGTCGCCTTGTCTGGCTCAAAGATGTGGTGCGTGTAGTGTGCGATGAACAAGGTTGCCCCAAGTTGCTGCGCGGCGTAATGGTCGATATCACCAAGGAGAAGGAAGCTGAGGAAAAAACTCAGCTTTTATTGCGCGAACAGGCAGCACGAATCGAGGTGGAAACGGTGCAAGAAGCACTCCGCAAGAGTGAAGAACGCTACCGTTCGCTTGTAGAAGCCACAGCTCAAATTATCTGGGACACAAAAGCTGAGGGAGAATTTGTCACTCCACAGCCGGGTTGGAGTGCGTTTACCGGGCAATCCTACGAACAGCTAAAAGGCTGGGGGTGGCTCAATGCCGTTCACCCAGATGACCAAGCGCATACCGTGCAAGAGTGGTTGAATGCGCTTGCCAATGGCACCCTTTACCAAATCGAGCATCGTCTGCGGCGTTCCGACGGTATTTATAAATATATGAGCGTCCGAGCCGTCCCCGTATTTGAAGCGGACGGCAGCATTCGGGAATGGATTGGCGTTCACACCGATATTAGCGATCGCAAAAGTGCCGAGGAAGCGCTTAAACAGAGCGAACACCGCTATGCCCAGATTCTCGATTCCGTGCAGGATATGGTGTTTTGTAAGGCTCCTGGCTCAGTTGTGGTGTATGCCAACAAAGCTGCCTGCGAATATTATGGAATGACTCTTGAGCAGCTTCACGGCATCACGGATGTACCTTACAATCAACTCGATTACACTCAGCAGTACCTGCAAGACGACCTGCAAGTCTTCACAACAGGTCAGCCAATCGAGGTTCTGGAAGAGCCGAATGTCCGCGCTGACGGCGAAACTCGCTTCTTCCACACGATTAAATCCCCAATTTTCGATACCAATGGCAACGTTGTGGAGATTGTAGGGGTTTCTCGCGACATCAGCGAACGCAAGCAAGAGCGGGAGATTCGCGATCGCGCTTTAGCCGAAGCCCAAGCAGCCCGTGCTGAACTACAGCGAGTCTTCATGCAAGCACCGGCGGCAATTGCCATCACCCGTGGCTCGAACCATGTCACGGAAACAGTGAACCCACTGTATATGCAGATTGTGGAAAAGCGGGATATCGTTGGTAAACCCGTGCGCGAGGCGTTCTGGGACTTGCAAGGGCAAGGCTTTTTCGAGTTGTTAGACCAGGTTTATACCAGTGGCGAACCTTTTGTCGGCAATGAGATGCGGGCGATGTTCGACCGCAACAGCGATGGCATTCTAGAAGAGAGTTTTTGGAATTTCGTCTACCAACCCTTAGTAGATGCTAATGGTAAAGTCAACGGCATTATGACCCACGCCGTGGAAGTGACAGAACAAGTGCGATCGCGTCAGGAAATTGAGAAAAAGGCGGAAGAACTGGTTCAAATGACCCAGGCGCTAGAACGCAGTAACCGGGATTTAGACCAGTTTGCTTACATTGCATCCCATGACTTAAAAGCACCCCTAAGAGCGATCGCTACGCTTTCAGAATGGATTGAAGAAGACCTCGCAGATAAACTGACTGAAGACTCCCGCGAACATCTGAATTTATTGCGGGGACGAGTTCACCGTATGGAAGCTTTAATTAACGGCATTCTGCAATATTCGCGGGCGGGTAGGGTACAACAACAGATAGAGGCGGTGAATGTGTCCTCCTTGCTATCGGAAGTCATCGAACTGCTCGATCCACCGCCGGAAGTGGCGATTGTTGTAGAGTCTATGCCAACGTTGCAAACCGAACGGGTGCCACTACAGCAGGTGTTTATGAACTTGATCGGCAACGCCATCAAGTACGCAAAACGCTCGGATGTGTGTATTCAAGTTGGTGTTCGGGAACTGGGAACATACTACGAGTTCTCGGTCGCTGATAACGGACAAGGAATCGAACCCGAATACCATCAGAAGATTTGGGGCATTTTCCAAAGGCTGGAAGCGAGGGACAAAGTTGAAGGAACTGGCATCGGTCTGTCGGTGGTTAAGAAAATCGTCGAAAGTCGCGGTGGACGGGTGTGGGTAGAGTCCGCAGCAGGCGCTGGAGCAACGTTCCGATTCACTTGGAGGTAATTGAAAGCCATCATATAAGCTTCGCGGCGGACAGTATTGGTAATCGTAGCGATCGCTTGATTTTGAGCGGTACTCAGATCCGCACCCCGACTGACAAAAAACTGAGTCAACTGTTCCAGTCGCTGCTGCGTTGCCGGCGTTGCTTCCGAACTGCATCAGGTTCCGCCACTGGTTTCCTCCAGGTTAAATTGAAGGATTGCCAACCAATATAGCCATTTGAATTCATTCATAAACTTTTCTTTTTTCTTTCTTTCTTCCCTTCTTACTTCGCGCCTTTGCGGTTCAATCACACTCTTTTTATGATCGCTAGGGAAGAATGCCAATTTTCGTATAAATAGGGCGAACCAAGCGTCTTATGTCAGGAAGCTGTTTTGTAAATACGAAAGAACCGAGAATACAAAAGATTCCCCCAATCATTAACGTATTGGGCGCACCGATTTGACTTGCTAAAGAACCCGCAAATAAATTTCCTAAGGGAACGACGCCAAAAAAAGCCATCGTGTAGATGCTCATTACCCTGCCACGCTTATCATCCTCAACAATCGTTTGGAGAACTGTATTACTAGATGTAAATTGCAAAGTAAAACTCAAGCCAACTAGTAACATCATTAGTAAAGAAAGTCCCAGCACGCGAGACAAAGAAAAACCAATCAATCCCATCCCCATGAAAGCCGGAGAATAAGCAATCAATCTGCCCAAGCCTAAAACATTTTTCCGCGTACTTAAATGAACTGCACCAATTAACGCTCCTACTCCCGCCGCCGCCATCAGAAAGCCCAGAGTTTCAGCATTCCCATGAAGAATTTGCGTGGCAAATATTGGTGTGAGAACGGTATATTGCATTCCCATAAAACTAACTAACGCTAGCAGCAAGATGATAGAACGAATTGGTGGAAAGCCAAAGGTATACACAAATCCTTCTTTCAATCTTTGCCAAGGATGAGCGTGAGAGACTGCTATTTTACTGGGCTTTACCTTCATTGCTAATAAAGCGGCAATAACGGCAATATAGCTGAGACCATCAATTAAAAAACAGTAACCCGCTCCAACTGAGGCAACAAGCAACCCTCCAATGGCAGGGCCAATCAATCGCGCCCCATTAAACATGGAAGAATTCAGCGCGATCGCATTGGCTAAATCATCTTTTCTTTCGATAATTTCTGGGACAAAAGCCTGACGAGCCGGGGCGTCAAAGGCATTAATAATTCCTTGGAATATACTCAAAACAATCAGATGCCAGACTTGGACGATTCCGGTTAGGGCTACAAAAGCTAGCGCCAACGACTGGAGCATGGCGAGGCTTTGAGTAAGGACTAAGAGCCGATGACGAGAGACTCGATCGACTACAACCCCACCAAATGGAGTCAGTATAAAACTGGGAAATTGTCCTGAAAATCCAACTATACCCAGTAATAAGGCTGAATTCGTGAGACTATAAACTAGCCAAATCGTGGCGATTTGCGTCATCCAAGTTCCAACGAGTGAAAGCCCCTGACCGGCAAAAAATAACTGATAATTTCTTGATCTCAATGCCGGTAAAACTGGCATGAACTTGATGGCGTTTTTCTTCATAATTTCTTGGTTTTCAGCGAATGCTTAAATAGCGGACAAGTTAGTTATTTCTTAGCAGGGAAGACCCAGCCAGGGTTTAAATTGGGGGTAAATTGGGGGTGTCCCTCTGCGGGCGGAAGCCGTGTGGCTTCCTGGGTTTCAACATCAGTATCAGGGGTTGCTTGTAGTTCTGATTACCTATCTACTGTCTGTTGATTTATTGCTACTGGAACAGCACATCCTCTAGAGAGGCATCTGTCCTTGGTTCAGTTTGTTGTTATCAATTTTTAGCTGCTCGGCAAAGTATTTAATAAGCGGTCATTCCGAATACGTAATGTTCGTGAAGTTATGCTTAGCCAGCGTTTACTTCGTATACGTAATATTTTTAAATAAATCCTTAATGCCCTGCTTCACTCAGCCGGATGAAGATTGCCCCTATCTTCTACAAGCCTTAAGAGAGATTCGCGATCGCTTGATCTACCAATTGAGAAAAATGTTCGCGTTCAGCCATCGGAATCCCTTTCATCGCCTGTTCCCGAATTTCTAGCGCGATTGGCGGTAGGACTTCTTGTAGTTGCTTGCCTGCTTCCGTCAACCAAATGCGCCAAATCCGGCGATCGCGAAGGTCGCGTTCCCGACGAATCAGCCCCCGTTCTTCCATCCGATCTAGCACCCCGGTGATCGTGCCTCCCACTTGCTGTAGTTTTTCCCCAATACTGCAAGTGGCTAAGCCGTCTTCTTCCCACAAACAGCACAATACAACCCAGTGAAAGGGAGTCAGTCCTAAAGGCTCCAGCCGTTCCTGAAACTTGCGGCTAAACACCTGGGAGAGCAGTTTGATCCGGTAGCCCAAACTATAGGGTGCCATTACTTCGTGCCATTGCTCAAAAGGCTTGCTCTCAGCAGATGTAGAAGACATTGGTTAATTATTTAGCATACGTAATATTAATTTAGCTTTGTTTCTCGGTTGCTGGCAAGGGAAACCCCGCCAGGATTTGAAAGAGGGTTTTTTAACGCAAAGAACGCAAAGGCGGGCGCAGAGGTACGCCAAGCTAAGGTTAACAGCCGTCACTGTCAAGGGTGTAGCTTTAGCCTGTGGGCATATCTTTACAGTTCGTAATTTTTCTAAACTGGTGATGTAAAGATAGCTTCAGTTTTAGGTGATGATGCTGCGACCGAATCAACGCACTAAGTTAGATGATACCGATGATAAGGAGTTTTACTCCTATCCGCGGTTTGTGACCCACGTAGACGAAGGGTTTATTCAACAACTGACGGATCTCTACCGCGATCGCTTGAAGCCGAATACCCGCATCTTAGACATGATGAGCAGCTGGGTTTCCCATCTACCAGAGGAGATGAAATTCTCTCACATCGAAGGACACGGACTGAACGAAGAGGAACTGGCGAAAAATCCCCGCTTCGATCGTTATTTTGTTCAAGATATCAACAAAAATCCAAAGCTACCTCTACCGAATGAAGATTTCGACGCCGTTCTCAACTGCGTCTCGGTGCAGTATCTGCAATATCCGGATGCTGTATTTGCGGAAATTCATCGCATCCTCAAGCCGGGTGGAATCGCAATTATCAGCTTTTCCAACCGGATGTTCTATCAAAAAGCGATCGCTGCATGGCGAGATAGTTCCGAAGCTAGTCGGGTTGAGCTAGTGAAAAGCTACTTCACCTCAGTCCCCGGATTTAGCTCCCCAGAAGTCATTACTCACCAATCCTCCGCGCCGAAGCTCCTACAGTGGATGGGTGCCAGTGGGGGAGATCCTTTCTACGCTGTCATTGCTCACCGCGCTTAAGCGGCATAATCTCCTCCCCCTTTCTCCACAGGGATTCCGAGGCACCCAATCCCTCCGCTTGATTGGCGCTACACTTCACTTCCCTCTCTCCCTGAAAAAAGGGTTTGGGGAATTCTGATGTAAAATCTCGCGCAAGTAGAATGTAGGGAGAAGAAGAATTGGGGTTGAGACTTGTCACGGCTTAAGTGAGTGAACCTCTTGAGAATCGCTTAAGTTTCTCCATAGCTAGATGCCAAAAATGTGAAGATGGTGATAAAAATGAAACCTCAAGCTATCAGGAGGCGGTAATGATTTTTCAAAATGGGCGGAGAATTTTCGCAGCGATGTTGCTCTCGATGTTGCTGCTAGTAACTTCTTGTGCAACCCAAACTCCCTCTCGTTACGACCAAGCGCAAAAGGAAAGCACTCAAAGGAATGCTCCTCCAGCAGTTGCTAAACAGGCTGAACAGGGAAGCAGCTTTAATAAATTCTTTCCAAAAAGTAGCAGTGGCTTCCAAACCGTACCAGCTCAAGAGAAAAAAGGCTTTGCTGAGTATAAGTTGAAAAAAGACGGCAAGGATGTTGCCGTACTGTCTATTTCTGATACCACTAGCACCCCCACAGCCGCAGCGAAATTTAAGAGCAGCAGTAAAACAATCGCTGGCTATCCAGCGGTGAATCAGGGGAATAATGGCACTGCTGTTTTAGTAGGCGATCGCTACCAAGTCAAAATTCAATCCCGCGATGCTTCCTTTACTCAGAGCGATCGCGAAGCTTGGCTGCAAAAATTTAATCTCAATGGTCTGTCTCGACTAAAGTAAGTAGTCCTGAGGAATCAGTCATGAGTCATTCGTTTGCAATTTATGACTTATGACTGATTACTGCTGACTACTGATGAATGACGACTGAAAAAACAAGGAGACTACGACTGTGAGCAAATCGATTTTTGAACTGGTTGATGAGCTACCAACCAATAACATCACCACGATGGCTTTGCGATCGCTTGATTTTGTCGTTCCGGGGCAATGGCAAAATATTGTTGGCTTTGACAACACAATTCGTGCTGTCACTGGCGAAACTGACGAAGCGTTAATTCAGCAAATTGGCGAACGCGCCGTCTATCTGTACAACGACAAATCGCAGGGATATCAGCGAGCCATGTGGCTCTATCAAACTGTTGATAGTGCAGATAAAGCTCTCGGTACAGCCGCCTTGGCGAACAAAGTAGGCGAAAAAATTCCGCTTTTCGGTTTTTTAAACAACATCACTCCTAAAGCGGACAAAGCTCAAACGATTGATTTGTGTATAAAATTGGTGGTCGAGTTGGTTGCCTTTTGCCAAATCAACGGCATCCCAGGAGACAGCATTGGAGATTTTGTCGCCTCTTTAGCTGATTATAGTGGCGAATCTTTGATGCGGATGGTGGCTTTAATTAGCTTTGATGGTTTAGTTCCCCTTGGCTCTGACTTCCTCCTCAAAGCCACCTCCGGATTGAATCAAGCGAGTCCCGCAGAGCTAGAAGGAAATCAGACATACCAGCGTGTCAACGATTTGATTCCTGGCGGTAGTCCGGAAGGTAAGCTCAACTTTATCGGTCAAAGCTTTGATTCAGTTAAAGGCTGGATGAGTGGTTTTGTCACCTCACACAATTTAACCCCACAAAAAGTTGTCAGTAACCTGCAAAATTTTGTGGAAGTTTCCGGTGACAAGTTGGACTATCTGGGTGCCTTTCTAGATGTGACAACAAACTATTACGAACACACAGGCACTCAAACCTTGGCTCGTCGCTTGATTGAACGCGCCTCCGCCGAAATTTAAAATCTTCGTGCTGGTATGTATTAGCACTGGTATGTATTAGCACAAGTGTATTTAGCTGCCGGTATTTGCAAATACCGGCAGCTTTAATTTTTGTCAATATTTTGTGACTTGTATCACAGAAATCTTTATCCTAAAAGGTAACTAGGTTCAGCCGACATGACATGCGGGGTAGAGACTTGTTTCACCTCAGCTGTGATGCCGACTCGATGCACTATCTCAATATCTTTAGTGCATCGGAATCACGCATTTAAATCACACATATTTAATGGAGATGTATTGTCATGGCACAGGAAAGCGCTGCCAGTTTGTTCAAAGCAGTTAAAGAAGATCAAGCATTACAAGCAAGACTCAAAGCAACCACTAACCCAGAAACCTTCATCCAGATTGCCCGTGAACGTGGCTATGACTTCACAGTTCAAGAACTGAATAATGAAATCGAGAATTTATCTGAGGAGGAGTTGGCAGCCGTTATCAATCCAGGTATTGGCCCCCGGAGACACCTAACTCCTAGGTAATCTGATTGATTCTTAGTAAAACTACTCAATCATCAATTAAAAATGCAAAATTAAAAACTTGGCATTTTTAATTTCTAATTTTTAATTGATGATGGTGCTAAGAAATATTCATGGTTTTACTGGTGGGAAACGCGATCGCATTTTAGACGCGATCGCACGGTGCAACCTAAGCGGGCGCATCCAATTGAGCCAGAATTTCTGAGGCTTGGGCGCAAAGCGTGTCGTGACAGTGACCATTACTCCCAATTAGACAACCCCATTGATTCACATCCCCCTGGTTGTACTTGGGGGGAGTGCCATCAGCGTGGGTGAATTGTCCTCCTGCTTCCGTCAAAATTAGCTCTGGAGCCGCCATATCCCAATCTTTGGGAGCAGATTTACCAGACAGGGAGATATAAACGTCTGCTTGGTGGTCGATGATGGTGGCAATTTTGCAGCCGACACTGCCGACATAGTGTTTATTTTTAAACGGCAGGTGTTGCACTAACTGATTGAAACGCTCATCTCGATGGGTGCGACTAACGACTAAGGTGAGTTCCTCAAGGGCGTTGCGTTCCGATACGCGAACTGGCTTGGGTTGGCCTTCACGAGTTTCCATATAGGTGCCGCCGCCTTTGGTTGCGTAATACAATTTTCCTGCCTCTGGCAACGCGACCACTGCCAGAATGGGACGCCCTTGGTGCGTTAAGGCAATATGAATTGCAAATTCACCCGTCCGATCGATAAAGTCTCGCGTTCCATCGAGGGGGTCAACGATCCAAACCCAAGGTTGCTCTACTGCTGGTGTCTGAGATTTATAAGTTTCTTCGCTTAAATATCCGAAATCTGGGCTGTTGAGAGACGCCTGCAAGTTATAGAGGATGTATTCGTTGACGGCGACATCTGCTGCCGTGACAGGGCCATCTTTTTTGTTTTCAACTTCCAAATCATCGGTGCTACGATCGCCGCGATAGTAAGACTGGAGGATATCGGCGGCACCCCAACCTACACTTCGAGCGATCGCGACAATTTCTTCTAGCCCCTCATATCGGTTTTCGCCCAACGATTTTAATACTGTCACTTTAAGCTTCCTCGGCTGTCGGCACTTGGGTGGAGGCTATCCAGTAGCGGCGACAACTCCACAGCAGCGCAGCGCCAACCGCTATGTAAATTAAACCCCTCACTTCAAAACTAACACCCGCACGTCGCAATCCGATACCAATGGTCATCATTGCCACAATTAAAGCAATGGTTTTCACTCCAAACATTTGGAAAATACTCTTAAACGGGTTTGGTTCCTGTAGCGTTTCTACCCGATTAATGACGCGATTTGCAGTGCGGTCAAGAATCAATTTTCCCTTCATTAGACCAAGACTAAAAGCTGCTGCACCCCACCCCAAATGCTGTCCGTCTAACAATCCCAAATAAGGGAATTTAAACCAGAATACCAACCCCATGCTAAAAAGCCCTAATCCGACTAGCGTCCAAAGGCTACCAGCAATCCAAAGATGTTGTCTGCGGGTCAAACCGCTTTGTTTATAAGTGCTTTCCATTTCTGAGAGTTTCTGTCCTAAGCCAGTTGAGTTATTATATGCTGCCGGTTCCCTCTCCCAAGTTTAAGATTGGTTAATTCTGATTACTTTGGTGCTGTTTTCTGCATCCATCGACGAGTGCCAAAAAATTGACAGGAATGAGAGGCAATTTTTGCCGCCGATGCGATCGCATCGGCAAAACTTTTCCGTAGGATATAGTTACAAAAGGCACCGTGAAAAATGTCCCCAGCACCCATCGTATCAACGGGATTTATTTGGGGAACTTCTATCGATCCGCTTGTACCCTGCGAAAGATATTGGATAGGTTTCTCTCCGCCAGTGATAGCGATGTGAGGAATCCCTAGTGTGGATAGATAAGAAAGAACTTCCTGCTGTGCGCGATCGCAACTTGGGGGATGAAAATTTTCCGAACAAATGGCGTAATCTACAAAGGGCAATATTCTTTCAAATCCAGGCTTCCAACTGCCGCCATCTATGACAACAGGGATCTGATTTTCTTTAGCTAATCGGGCAATTTTCTCCCCAACTGCCATTTGGTGCCCATCAATGAGTACAATATCAATTTCCTGTAAAATATTGAGGGGCAGACATTCACCGCTAACTTGTGTTTTCGTCGCATTGATCGAGATTGCCGCGCGCTCGCCTGTTGCCTGAGTCGTGATAATAGAAGATACCGGCGGAGGTTCAGATTGGCTAGGTGACAGGTCTATCAGCGTCACTGAGTGACTGTCCAAATCAGTCCGGATCAGGCAATTAATTGGATGAATACCAACTATACCTAAAAGACTTGCTCGATTGCCCAAATAACTAAAAGTCACGGCTGCATTGGTCGCAGGGCCTCCTGCCGCCACCGTATAGTCAGATGCAACAATTTTCTGATTTTGTTCGGGTAGACCCGTCGTTAAATACACCAGGTCTAAGGTAACTAATCCTACAAAAAGTCCCTGAAAAGCCATTGATTATTTTTCCTGTTCCGACTGACCCAATTCTCTACGGACAAGTGGGTTAAATGCTAGTTGCTAAAATTATTACCGACAACGATTAACACATAAAAATTAACTCAAAAGTTTATCTAGAAAGCCAATTAATTGTGAAATGCAGCAAATTTTTTGGGCATCCTAAAAGTAGCGGGAACCTTTGTTGAACATCCTTGCAGATTAATCAAACCTACCGCTAATCCTTAAGGATTCACGACTAATGCTGCAATTTTTAAAAAATTTAATCTCTCCAAATTGGTTTATTCCCCACGGGCGCGGCTATCTCTGGCAACCAGGGTTAGTCTCGCTGCATATTGTGGCAGATGCGTTGATTGCGATCGCCTATTACTCGATTTCCCTCGCCTTGCTCTATTTCATCCACCAACGACAGGATTTGCCCTTCCGAAGGATATTTTTCCTGTTTGGAGCTTTCATTGTTTCCTGTGGCACTACCCACCTGATGGAAATCTGGACGCTCTGGCATCCAGCTTATTGGCTTTCGGGTGCCGTCAAAGTGATTACTGCTATCATTTCCAGTTACACAGCTGTCGAACTGATTCGTTTGATTCCCAAAGCACTGGCAATTCCCAGTCAGGCACAACTAGAAGCAACGAACCAAAAACTCAGTCAGGAAGTCATCGAACGCCAGCAAGCAGAAGCAGCATTGCGGCATAGCGAAGCTCGCTTTCGCTCAATTTTTGAGGGAGCAGGCATGGGAATCGCGATCGTAGACATGGAAGGTCATGTCGTGACAACGAATCCGGCACTCCAACGGATGCTGGGTTGCAAAGAGGATAATTTGCCAGGAGGATATATTCAAGAAGATACCACTCCGAACGAAGTGGGTTGGGATCGTTACATTAACTTACTCGCCGGAAAATATGACTATTCTCAGATGGCGAAGCGTTATCTAGGAAAGGATGGACATCTGATTTGGGGTCGCGATTGCTATCAAATGGAGCAGCGTTACCTGGGAAAAAATGGGCAGATGTTGTGGTGCAACATTACTGTTTCCCAAGTGCGGGACGCTGAGGGCAAACCGCAATTTGGCATTCGCCTGGTGGAAGATATCACCGCCCGCAAGAAAGCAGAGGCAGCACTCAAACAGTACCAAGAACATCTAGAAAAAGTGGTGGGAGAACGAACTGCCGAACTCACCAAAGTCAACGAAAAGCTCTCCTGGCAAGCAAACCACGATCCACTGACGGGAATCGCCAACCGTCACGAATTTGAGCAACGTTTGCAAGAAGCGGTGTCAAATACCAGAATGCAAAACCAAGAACACACGCTTTGCTATCTGGATCTCGATCGGTTCAAGATTGTTAACGATACTTGCGGTCATGTTGCTGGCGATGAATTGTTGCGTCAAATCAGTAGTTTGTTGCAAAGCAGAGTGCGTAGAACTGATGTTCTGGCACGATTAGGCGGTGATGAATTCGCCGTGCTGCTGTACCAATGTCCCACAGATGAAGCACTGCGAGTTGCTCAATCGCTCCTAGAGACCATTCAGGAGTTTCGATTTGCATGGCAAGATAAAACTTTTACGGTCGGTGTCAGTATTGGTGTCGTGACATTTGACGCCAATTCTTCCAGTTTGTCGGGCGTTGTTAGTGCTGCCGATGCAGCTTGCTATGAAGCTAAAAATCGGGGACGAAATCGCGTGTATGTCTACCAAGCTGACGATCAAAAACTGGCGCAGCAGCACAATGAAGTGCAATGGTTGAGCCGATTGAATCAAGCGATCGCGCAAAGCGGGTCTGTGAAGCTTTTGGCTACTCCTGAAAATACGTTACCAGCCAAGAATCAATTCTGCTTGTACTACCAACCGATTGCCCCTTTGAATGCCGAACTAACCACCGGCGAACATTACGAAGTTCTGCTGCGTTTCGTGGATGACAGAGGCGAGTTGATCCCGCCAATGGCATTTCTCCCCGCCGCTGAGCGATACAACCTAATGCCTGCAATAGACCGCTGGGTGATCCGTACCTTCTTGGCGATGCTTCACCAATCAGAAATTCAGAATTTAGAACCCCAATTTCAGAATTTTGCATCTTACCCTAGGGGAAGGATTCGCAACTCCTTCGTTGCTGGTGCTAGCAATGTTGCCACTTCGCCTCCGCTAACACCCTACATCCTTCCTCCTTCATCTTTTCCCCTGTATACTATCAATCTCTCTGGTGCTACCGTTAATGACGACCAGTTTATAGAATTCCTTAAAGAGCAGTTTTCTGTCTATAAAATCCCCCCACAGATGATCTGCTTTGAGATTACTGAAAGTGTTGCGATTGCAAATTTGAGTAAAGTCTCAGGGTTAATTAAGGAAGTTAAAGCTTTAGGGTGTCGTTTTGCTTTAGATGATTTTGGCAGCGGGATGTCCTCGTTTGCTTATCTCAAATATCTGCCACTAGATTACTTAAAAATTGATGGAAGTTTTGTCAAAGATATTGCCGATGACCCAATTCATTTGGCACTGGTGGAAGCGATTAACCGCGTTGGGCACGTCATGGGTCTGAAAACAATTGCTGAGTTTGTCACGAATGACTCGATTTTAGAGAAGGTAAAATTTTTAGGAATAGATTATGCCCAAGGTTATGTCATCGCCAAACCCCAGCCACTAGAATTCAATTAAAAATGTAAAATTAAAAAGGAAATTGTTCTTTTTTAATTTTACTTGTTAATTTTTAATTGATTTGATGCAAACTGAGCCAAAATTGGGGACACTTTACATCGTCGGGACACCGATAGGCAACCTGGAAGATATGACCTTTCGGGCAGTGCGAATTTTGCAAACGGTGGACGCGATCGCAGCCGAGGATACGCGCCACACGGGGAAGCTGTTGCAGCACTTTCAAATTAAAACTCCCCAGTGGAGTTACCACGAACACAACCAGCAGCAGCGGATTCCAGAGTTGTTGGAACAACTCAAAATCGGGAAAGCGATCGCGCTTGTCACTGATGCCGGGATGCCGGGAATCTCCGATCCGGGCTACGAACTGGTAAAAGCTTGTATCGAAGCAGCCATTTCCGTCGTTCCCGTCCCTGGTTGTACTGCCGTCACGACTGCCTTAAGTGCCGCCGGACTCCCCCCAGACAAATTTGTGTTTGAAGGCTTTTTACCCGCAAAAGGTCAAGAACGGCAAGAACGTTTGGAAGCTTTACAAAGCGAAAGCCGTACGATTGTATTTTACGAAGCTCCTCATCGGTTACGACAAACACTGCAAGACTTAGGGGCTGTATTGGGACTCAGCCGCCAAATTGTACTGGCGCGGGAGTTAACCAAGTTGCACGAGGAGTTTTGGCGGGGCACCATTAGGGAAGGAAGCGATCGCTATGCCACCCGCGAACCCCAAGGAGAATTTACCCTCGTCGTTGCCGGTGCCGAGTTAACGATGCCAATGCTGTCGGAAGAGGCGCTAAAAGCCGAGTTACAACATCTCCTGCAAGCAGGAATCTCGCGATCGCAAGCCAGTCGCCAGTTAGCAAAAGCCACCTCTTTTTCCCGCCGCCACCTCTATCAGTTAGCGCTAGAAATTCCGGCTGAAGCTCTAACTGAGGAGAAAGAAGTAGATGAACCCTAAAATTAGTTATTAGCCTTTAGTGCTTAGTTAGTAGCAACATAAGCACTAAGGGCTAAGGAAAAATGACAATTACTCATTACCTCATCTCAATAACAGACTCGATACATAATTGCGTTAGGTTTAGCCCGTGAAAGCTCGATTTTTTCTCTCTAGTTCCTTGCTTTTGCTCATGACACTCGTGGGTTGTAGCACGGCGACGCCGCCAACTCCACAAGCATCCGTTTCACCTACCAGCACAGCGACACCCCAGACAGTACAAGGGTCGCCTAGTCCCACCCCGGCTACGGAATCTCCAAGCCCTAGCCCAGTTTCGGAAACAATTTCTGAAAGCCAAAAAATTTCAGCCACAGGGATTGGCCCGGCTAAGCTGGGAATGACTTTAGGCGAACTCAAAAAAGAGCTGGGTTCAAAAGCTGAATTTAAGGTGCAGTCGCCTTACATCGTGGATTTTGATGCGATCGCTGTCAGCCAAAATGGAAAGGTGCAATATTACATCCTCTACCCAGCCGGGAACCCCTTAGCTGATTCGGCCAAAATCGATGCTTTAGTAACCGAAAATTCTAACTATAAAACTGAAAAAGGAGTCGGTCCCGGAACCTCTCTCAAACAAGCAGAGGCAGCCTACGGAGACGCCACCTTGTCTTACAACCTTGACAATGAAGGCAGAGAATACGTCCGGTTTGCTAATCAACCAGCTAAGAGTATCTCCTTCCGTCTTGGAAATGCTAATGATGCAAGCTTGATAGGAGTTTATTCTTCAAAATCAGGATCGGGCGGATTGTCTGAGACAAAGCAATTTAAAGACGCTGCCTCTATTCGCTCAGTTGAAGTGAATTGATAAAGGAACTGCGTTTTAGATTTTCGAGTTCGCAATCCAAATTGTGAACTCCTTAGAGTTATTCCATCTCTGCCAGTAGGCACTTCCAAAAATTTATTTGTGGCGACCTTTAGGCGAAAGGGTATCGATATTCTCCCTCAGCGCTTTTCGGTCTATGCATGACCCACATCTCTTGAAATCTGGCAGGGTTGCAGCTAAAGGATTGTGAAACTTATCGGTAATACATAAGCTTTTCGGAAAGCTTAGAAGGTTATGAGTAGTCATTCTTAACGAATGACTACTCACTAATTACTCATCACCTCAGCCGCCCTGAAACACTTCCAAAGAAAACATTTCCGTCATCGTCCGTAAATAAGGTAACAAGATTGCCATATCATCAGCGCTCAGATGGGAGTGCATTGCCCAACCCATTGCCTGAAGCATATCTTGCACCAATCTCCAGCTCACATTTAAGCGAGGATATAACATCACGCATAAAGGAAACAGTTCTCGCTGTACGGAGCAGATATCATGTTCCAAAACGCATAAACACAGATAAACCTGAAACATCTCAGCATCGCGAATGCTAGCGGTTCTGACGACTGCTTCGCTCAGAGATCCGCTGTAAGTGCGATGGTTGGAATGTAAGCGGCAAACCTGATTACAAACCGTTTCGGCAATTTTGCTACTAATCGGTAGAAGATGCTGAACTGCGGCTAAAACTGGAGAATCATAATTATAGTTAGCCGCTGCTGAGTAGGCAGCTCGTAGCGGCATATACATATGATCGTCCATCATTTTTAAGTACGGCATCCACAGCGCTTTCTCTGGCTGCGAAAGCCACTCCAGTAACATCTGACCTGTGTAATGAAACTGCATACTTACAAAGCCGATGGCACGGGGATCGACGTTAGTGTATTTGTCGCGTACCTGCCCAAAGTCACTACCTGCAATCACTGACACCCGTTGTGCTGTAGCTCGCTCAGCATAACCATTCAAAACTTTTTGAAATAAGTAGCGAGTATCGGCAGCAATTTCTAATGGATTGATTAAGTCTGGGTTGATGCCATGACGCCGAATCTCTTCCGATAACAGCGTTTCTGTCTTAGTCCAGGCTCTGGCACTCGCCAAAGTCAGGTTTTGCATTAGCTTGTTCGCTGTGCAAGCTCGACCTTCCTTGGACGTTACTTCTTTTAAAAATTCATTTTGCCTTAGATGCTCGGCATCATAGTCCACTGTAACTGCACGATAGTATTTTCGTGCCCACAGTGCTGCCAGAGAATGAACATTCGATTTCGATGAGTTGCGGATTGCAACGTGAGGAGACTGAACTTTAGCCGGAGCAGATGCTAATGAGGGAGTCATCACAAAATCCAAAATTGTTAAAAAAAGGGAAATTTAGCCATCCAAGGCAATTCAGCCAAGGTTTCTCAATCTGGAAAAATCAAGCTAACACACAGTAGGGTTATCCGGGTCTGTTGCCAAAAATACAAAACTTGAAAATGGTTTTGTATTTTACCAACTTTTTACAAAAGTTATACAAATTCTTTAATTAAGATTGAGTATTCAGTATTTTTACTGATTTCTGACAATCGGAGAACAAATATTTACGAATGTTAACTTAAATCAACGATTCTCATAAATTTGCTGATTTATTTGTCCAGCGGAGGGTTCTACACGCTTTCTTCACTCTGGCTAGCTATTATGTAGTGTTACATTTAAGTAATTTCCTCTACCGGAAGCTACAACCTGAGATAAGAGTTCGGTAAAACTAAGGGTTGCGGTACTGACTCAGCTGCATACAATAACTTTAGTTAGAAACCATAGCCAAAATTATGACTAGACTCTTCATCAAATTAATAGGATTCATCCTGCTTCTGGCTGGAGTTTACTTTTTAGGTAAAAATATTATTTTTGCTAGTAGACCTCTTGCAAAAGTCGTCGCTGGGGTAATATGGGGTCTAAAATTAGGCGATTGCTAGCTGCCGGTCATAAGTTTTACTCATCTTACCTTTGACTGAGCCGAAGTTCATAA
>NZ_JAMPJY010000014.1:0-134173 GCF_039961875.1 Trichocoleus sp. ST-U2
TTGTGGATTGCACAACTTCCGTCTCAGCTATCGCTAGCTGGTGACAGCTTAGGGTGAAAGGAATAGAAACGATCCCACTTTTCTCTACAACCTCTTATTTCCGATTAAGTTTAATGATTAGTTGTTTCGACAGAGAAACCTTCTGCGATGTCGTTGATGCAATCGTTAGAAGCAGCTATTTGGATTGGGCGATCGCTAGCACCGGAAACAGTTTTTGTGAGTTCTGCTGCTTGTACTGTTGGTGCTAAAAATAATAATGCTCCCGCGCTTGCTAAAGCGAGTTTCAATGCTTGTTTGCCATTCAATCCAAGTTTCACAGATGCCATTTCATTTTCTTCCTTTGACAGAGCGTAATCAAGTGACTAATTGTTTTGTTTAAGGATTAGCTAAAAAAATGAATTTTCGTACTAAAACTAAAAGCTGAACCCCCACTATTATGCCTGAAACAAAACTAACAACTAAATAGTGAGAGTTGCTGCTATAGTATTACTCCAAACTATTAATTAACTTTTCAATAGAACGTCTGCCATTTGGGAGCTTAATAACGAGCTGACTCTTACTCATGTCCACCGTGTAAGTGTACGGACCGTTTTTAGCCGTAAATACATTACGGTTGTAAGAAGTAAGAGGAACAGTTATACCACCACGCCCATTCTTGGCATAACCGACATAAGTGTGGGGATTATCTCCGCCGCAAATATACACTAAGTAGTTTTTCGTTTCAGCAGCAACGAAAGTACTTTCATCCCTATGACAACCCACTTCTGTTTGAGCTAGTTCGATAGAGTGGGAAGTCGATAAAGTTTGAGATGCAGGTTGCTCAGAAGTGAAAGCAACCTTCTCGGCACTTTTTTCAGTTAGTTGTACAGCACCTACTGAAGGTGCTAAGAATAATAATGCTCCTGTGCCCGCTAAAGCTAATTTCAAAGCCTGTTTGCAATTGAATTCAGGTTTAGTAAATACCATGATTTGACCTTCTTTGTAAGATAATAACCGTAAGATTACGGTTGTTTTTTGGGAACTATCTGTTGTCGATAGTTTCATCTTCAGAAGGGCGCAAGGCATTTCCAGAAATCCTAGAAATCTTTTGCGAGCAAACTAGGCAGGAAGTAATAAAACTTTATTTTTAGCCTTCGTATTCGCTATCGATTTCAATGTCAAGGGTTTCTTCATCAAATCGGATGTAGAGAATATTTGGGCGACAGCAAACTTGGCAATCTTCAATATACGACTGCTGACCCCCAGCACTCAGGTCAACAAATGTAACATTTGGTTCGCCGCAATAGGCACAAAAATACTCAGATGTTGATTGCATTTAATTTATTCCTCTAATCATCGTTATTGAGTCCATCGCAACACTCTTTCATTAACGATAGTTTGATTCCCTTGAATAATGCGTAGCTGGCTTTGGGTAAGAATATAACGGGTATTACCTTGAACAGCAACAAACTGACCACTACTGTTACTAGGAATCGTCACATTAATGCTGTTTTGGGTTCCATTTTTGGCACCCCCAACAAAGACTAAAGTACCCCCCTTAGCCGCACAAATATGGGCGAAATGATTTCTAGTTTCAGCAGCACGGTATAAAGAGGTATTCGGTGGACAGCGGGTATTCAGAAGTTGAGCGAGTTCAATCGAGTCGGAAGTTGATAAGTGTTGAACCTGGAAAATTTCTGCTATGTTTTGCAGGGAAAACTCAAAGCGATCGCTCTCGGCACTCTGTTCTCCAGCGTACACCGAAGAGGTCAGGAATAAAAATGCTCCTACGCCCGCCAAAGCTTGTTTTAACATCTGCTTATCCTTGGTTGCTTGCTCTATTCAATTTATAAAAAAAAATCCCCACCAGTACAGCGTCTGGTGGGGGAAAATCTGATAAATGGAACGATTATTTAATTCCCACTTGCATTCTGTAACTGGCGTTTCCTCTAGTCCCGCCAACAACGATCTTATAGTCCCCGCTTCTAGGCAATGTGCCGCTCCAGCTAGTTGCCTCTTGTGCAATAATTCGCCCATTCGGAGCTACGATATCAAAAACAGCGTTGTCTTCAACAGAGGTAATGCCGATCGTCATTTTCTGGCGTACCTTGGCACCCAGCAGATAAATATCTCTCGTTCCTCGCACGACTGAGTATTCTACAACTGCTGAGCTTTTCCCTTTTGCAAATCGAACCCGCTGGGTGCGACCTTGCGGTTGAGCTGCCAAAACAGTTGGTTCAACTGCCGCAGCACCTGTGGAAGTTACGGTTTTGGCGATCGCTTCTACAGAGGGAATCAAGCACAAAAGCGCTCCTGCACCTACTAGAGTTAGTTTGGAAGCAAATTTACGATTAAATTGAGGTTTTACGAATACCATCTGTTAGCCTGCCTTGGGAGAATAAAACTCTTCTTAGAGTCTCACGGGACTTTCTAACAACTACATCTGTGCGATCGCTGTTTTCCTAAAATCGCAGAAGTGGCTGATCCGTGTCCTTACGGTCGTAATCACCCCGTAGGCTAGGTTAAGCAGGGTGAAGCCTCCCGAAAATGAGCCTTAGCGTCGGCTAGATGCTTCTGGAGGGTGGCAACTGGTAAGGGTCCTTGCAAGTGGTTCCAAGGCAAAACTCGATCTAACGACCAACTGGCGTGGATGTAGGAATCGAGATCCGGCAGTTGTCCTCGCAGTTCTTTAAAGGCACGGCGGTAGCTGCCTAGAGAGTCGCCGTAGTGTCGCGTCAGTTCTAAAAGATGGGAAAGTCGGCGATCGCCTCTGGATATTAAAGCTTGGATTGCTGACCAATTATAGCTTTCCGGTCGAAACTCAATGCCTTCGCGGCGCAATTGCTTCTCTAAGCTTTTCAGCCGCTTTTCGGCGTCCCGATTCACTCCAAACCACTGAAACGGCGTATGAGCTTTAGGGACAAAAGTGCTGCATCCGAGTGTCAAGCGTAACCCAGGCGCGGCTTTTTTCAGCGATCGCATCATCGCCACAGTTGCTTCTAAATCTTCGGGTTCCTCCCCCGGAACTCCCACCATTCCATAGAGTTTGAGGTTGCTTAATCCACCTGCTTTGGCATTGATTGCAGCTTGGATGATTTCCTCATTCGTCAGCTTTTTATTGATAATCTGCCGCAATCGTTCCGAGCCACTTTCTACGGCAATGGTGAGCGATCGCGTGTCTCGTTTTGCTAAAGTTTGAGCTAGCTGTACCGTCACCGTATTCGTCCGCACCGAAGCAATGCTGAGGCGGACATCGTCGTACTTTGGCTGGCTCAAATAATCCAGTAGGGTTTCAAACTCTGGGTGTTGCGTAACAGACGCCCCCAATAATCCCAGCCGATTCGTCACCGCCAATCCCCGATCGATGGCTGGAATTAGCGAACTTTCCAAACTCGCTGTCCGAAACGGCAATGTTAGATAACTCGCCAAACAGAAGCGGCACATTTCCGGGCAACTGCGTACCACTTCCACCATATAAATATTTTCCCACGCCGCCTTCTCTGTCACCACAGTGGAAGCGGAAAGCGTATTTCCCCGATAGGTTTGCTTTTCAATGACGGCGGGAATCTCCGCATCCACGGGCAAAATTGACTGGATCGAGCCATCCGGCGAGTGATATTCAACTTGATACAAACTAGGAATATAGATTCCTGGTACTTGCGCCAAACGCCTTAGTTGAGCTTGTCGGGTAGCGTTTCTAACTTCTTTATACGCATCAATAAAATTGCCGAGTAGATTTTCACCATCTCCCAGCAAAATAACATCAAAAAAGTCAGCAAAAGGTTCTGGATTGGCAGTTAATACGGGTCCTCCCCCAAATACGAGGGGATGATTGTCATCACGCGCAGATGCTCGATTCGGAATCTCTAGCAATTCCAGTAGATTGAGGATATTGACATAATCTAATTCCCAAGAAAGGGAAAATCCGACTAATTCGGGCGATCGCAGCAGCTGCTCATGAGTATCTGTAAATAGGCGGCTGACTTCAAGATCGGAGCGCATTGCCAAAGACGCCCACACCACTTGATAGCCTAGGCTAGTGATGCCAACGCTGTACTCATTCGGGAAGGCAAATATAGTTCGGATGGCGTCGGTGTCAGGCGTCGCGGGTGTAAATAAAAGACGTTCTGCGGCAAAAACTCCAGACATCACAGGCAAGTAAAACCTTAAAAGATTATCCTATTCATATTTAATTTTAAGCGATAAAATTATCAGATTAAAAATTAAGGTTAACAAGTTGGCAGCAATAACCGGAAAAGATTGAATGTAAAAACCGTACACCAACCACAAAAACACTCCCGAACAGAAAATAATCAACATTTCCAGGGAAACATCTTTGGCTGATTTTGTTTGCCATACTTTAAACAATTGAGGCAAAAAAGCTACAGTGGTCAAAGTTGCCGCCAAAAATCCCAAACCCGTCACAAAATCCATGCTACTGCCAATTGATTTGCAAAAAAAATTATAGATAAGATTTAACTATAGCAGTCCTATATGATTCGTGAATGCGAGAACCCCGACTTCTTAAAGAAGTCGGGGTTCTGAAGTGATTTGTAATCTCTCTTCTTTCTCTTTCTTCGCGTCCTATAGCGCTAACGCGCATCCGCGCCGCTTCGCGAACCCTAAGGCGTCTAAGCGCTAACGCGCAGGCTCCGCCAATGCGGTTCGTTAATAGAGATTGTGTTCAATGAATCTCAAATCCGGAATTGACTAGAAAACAATAAGCCTGCGGACGCAGACTTATTCTGTATAGACGCAGACTAAAGTTTGATGGAAGCAGTGCATCCATCTAAAATACAACTTGGCATCCCTGCATTGAGGGAACAACCGCACAGATGACTGCATTCGCGATAAAACCCAGACCTAAAGAAAAACCACTAACCAAGAGGATTGTTAAAGCTAATAATCCAAAAGGGCTACTTTCTAAAGGTTTTAATGACGGGAAAAATTCACTGAATACATGAAACCCATCCAGAGGAGGAATAGGCAGCATATTAAAGAGAAACAAGCTCAAATTGATAGACGCACCCAGGTAGAGAAATTCAGAACTCAGAATTCTTGTTGAGAACAAACTGAAATCCAATTTGAGAATTAAAAGAAACAGAATGCCCAAGCCTAGATTTAACAAAGGGCCAGCGATAGAAACCAAAATATTGCTAATTTTCTTATGGCGAAACCGTGCGGGATTGATAGGCATTTGTCCCCACGCCATACCAGCAATGCAAAGAAAAATAATTGACTCCCATCCCATGTGAATCACTGGATTCAGGGTCATGTGTCCGCTTTTTTTCGGGGTGTCATCACCTTGGCTTAAAGCAGCTATACCATGAGCGAGTTCGTGTAGCGTCACTGAAGCCACAACCAGGATGATAATTCTTAGAAAGAGTATAGGATCGGTCAGAATTGTTTCAATTAACATCGCTTGACCTCGATAAGGCGGTAATACAGCAACCCAAAACGAAATAAAATCAACAATCAATTGACTGACAGAACTTACTGCACCCAGTAGTTTTGGTCGCAATCTTCATAACTTATGTATTTATCTGCTTGGTGGCTGAAGATTACGCACAAACGTTAAGCAAATTGTCCATCATGGATTGGCACCAGAAGGGCGATCGCTTATACTGATCCCAACGGGTGCATCTGTCTTAGGAAGGATATTTTGAGCTACAAACCGAAGTTACTGTTTTCCAGATAAGTTCCCAAAAAGCGATCCCCCTGAGAAATGTTCTTGGCAAACATTTTTCAGGGGGGAGCGCCGACTTCAGCGCTAACCCGCTCCTCTCAAAGCTAGATTTTTATCAAATACCACGTCCGCTCCTCTAATAAGCTCAGCCAGAGAGCAAGAAGCTGATAATTAGGAGTTTGGTAGAAAATGCCTTGAGATTTGCCCCATTTCTTGAAGTTACTTAAGCTATCAACCAACAAGGTCTAGAACAAAGCTTGGAACTGGATGACTTTAGGTGTATTCTTTGACGGAATAAAAAAATAACAATTTGACAAAAAGCGAATAAGTTCACATTGTGTAGGCACAGATCCCGGATTCAAGCCATAAAATAGGCAACAATAAGCAGGGAATTTTGCGCCAGAAGTTTTTGGTGATTGAGGAGTTGACGTGACCAAGTTCATCTCAAGACTGAAGGATTTATCAGGCAAGTTCAATGCGGGGGTGTCAAATGAACCAGTCGAGACTCCTGTAGGTAATAAAGAAGAACCAGTCGATACTCCGATTGATGGCAAGGAACAAGACGAAGGACACGCAGACGCATCACGACATCGTCGGGAATTGAAGCGAAATCTCTTGCGGCTGAAGCGCTTCTCCACTCAGGAGCTTCCTAAAATTGTCAAGAAGCCATTCACTGGAGAAAACCCACTCCATCATCAGCGTCGATTTTGGATTGGTTTAGGTGTGGGAGGAGGAGCGATCGCGCTTTTGACTGCTGCGTGGTCGTTGGAGAGTAGCTTACCCGATACCAGCGATGCCTTAACCTTGATGCGACCAGAGACTTTGACGATCAAAGCCTCAAACAACAAAATACTTCAACAAATCGGCCCAGCGACTCGCGAAACCCTCAAAATTGACAAAATTCCCAAGCAGCTAATTCAAGCTTTCATTGCGATAGAAGACAGACGCTTTTACAAACACCAGGGAGTTGATTACCAGGGAGTTTTAAGGGCAGCCTTTTCTAACTTGATAGCAAGAGATGTTGTAGAAGGCGGTAGCACCATCACCCAACAGCTGGCGAGGATGGTTTTTCTCGATCAGGAGCGTAGCGTCTGGCGCAAGCTGAAGGAAGTCCGAACCGCTCAAAAAATCGAAAACGAAAATACCAAAGATCAAATTCTAGAACGCTACTTAAATTTGGTTTACTTGGGAGAAGGTGCTTATGGTGTGGCAGATGCGGCTTGGGTTTACTTTTCTAAGCCAGTGTACGAACTAACCCTATCGGAAATGGCGACACTTGCCGCCATCCCACCAGCACCCAATCAATACTCGCCTATTAAAAATCCACAAGTGATTAAAGAGCGCCGCAATCTGGTATTACAACAGATGCAGCAGGCAGGGTTCATTACAGCCGCTGAAGCCGAGAAAGCGATCGCTGACACCCTGATAACAAAACCCAGCCGTCCTAAGCGGCTCGAAAGGTTTGCCCCTTATTTCACCGAATACATCCAACAAGAACTGCCCAAACACGTCTCGCCAGCAGCGATTAAGGCTGGAGGATTAACAGTAGAAACCACCCTGAAGCCAGAATGGCAGGAAGCGGCGGAAAAAGCCGTTATCGAAACCGTTGAAAACAGCGGTCGCGGTCAAAACTTCGAGCAAGCCGCCCTTGTGGCGCTCGATCCGCGTACCGGCGAGATTCGGGCAATGGTCGGGGGAAAAGATTTTTATAAGCAACAGTTTAATCGCGTTACTCAGGCACAGCGCCAGCCCGGTTCGACATTTAAAGCGTTTGTATACACGACAGCAATGGCTGCCGGTTTCACGCCCTATCGCGGCTACCTGGACGCTCCCTACAAAGTAGACGGCTATACCCCCAAAAACTACAGCGAAGAGTACCGGGGCTGGATCTCCATGCGTGATGCCCTGATTGGCTCAATCAATACTGTTGCTGTCAAAGTTTTGGTCGATGTGGGATGGGATACGGTGATCGATGTCGCCCACAAAATGGGCATTGAATCAGAACTGAAGCCGACCTATTCCACTGCCTTAGGTGCCTCTGAAGTGAACCTGCTGGAACTCACCAGTGCTTATGGCACCTTTGCGACCAAAGGGATGCATACCAAAAATTACGGCATTCGTCGCGTTCTTGACCGACGCGGGAACGTTATCTACGAAGCGAAGTTTAAGCCCGACCGTGTCCTCCAAGAAGATACGTCTGCGATTATGACCTGGTTGCTGCGGGGTGTCGTGAATGAGGGGACGGGTCGCGCCGCTGCTCTAGACGATCGACCTGTTGCTGGGAAGACGGGCACCTCGGATGAGGCACGCGATCTGTGGTTTATTGGCTACATCCCCCAAATGGTTGCGGGTGTCTGGCTGGGCAACGATGACAACAAACCGACTTGGGGCGCGAGTAGTACAGCCGCCTACACCTGGAATAAATTCATGGCGGAAGTGGTCAAAGATATCCCGGTCGAGAAGTTCCCAGATCGACCCACCGAGCTAGAAGGACGTAAAGCCCAGCTCACGATCAAGCCCATCAAGCCTAAAAGCATCTTCTCTGGAAGCATCATCTCCAAAAACAGCGACGACGATGATACCCCCCGGCGTAGCCGGTCTCGTCGGGCTACGGATAGCGATGATAGCTCTAGCGAAGAAACTCCCCGGCGTAGACGCTACCGTACTAGCAGCGTCCAAAGCTCCGAGAGCGCGCCTCGGCGGAGACGGCGTCGCAGCCAAGAAGTCCAGCCTCAAGAAGAATCTAGACCTCGCTACCGTCGTTCTCGCCGCCAAGTAAGTACCAATTCTCAAAGCCAAGAGAGTTCAAGCAATAGCAGCCGTCGCTACCGCCGTTCTCGTCGCCAAGCAAGCACAAGCTCTCAGGAGTCGGCACCCGTTCGGCGTTCTGTTCGCAGAAGGGCATCATCAGATTCTACTTCTAGCACTGCACAGCCAAGGAGAAGACGAACTTACAATTCTGCGCCAACCGCTCCACGGGCACCGAGGAGAACAGCGGATGCCGCCCCACCTCCTGCTCCGCCAGCAGCGCGGAAGGAAAATTAGGAACGATTAGAACAACTTCCTAACTCTCAAGCGCGATCGCGAAAACAATGGGGATCAAACTCAGGGGTGATAGACGATCCCCTGAGTTTTGGTACGATAACCAAAAATCGATAAGAGGGTTACAAAGAATGCATTTATTGATGGAAGTTGCTACGAATACGCCCCATTTTCCAGTCTCTGCTACTGCTGTGTACGCGGTAGGTTTTATTGCCGCTGTAAGTATCGGTTCCGTTGCGTGGTATAACTCTAAGCGCCCTGTGGGTTGGGAAGATAAAGAGCGCCCGGATATTGTGCCTGAAGTTAAGAAAGAGGCAAATCCCGGTGTAGGCAAGCCTAGCGCGTAACTCTCTAACAGGAAAATTTTTAGAAAACCTATAAAGATTGTAGAGACATTGCGTTCAACGTCTTTACCGCTTATACAAACGTAGGGCAGGGGTATACCCTGCCCTACAGCGTTATTTTTGGAGACAACGAGATAAAACACCTTGGCTCGAAAAAAGGCTAGCGCAGCGGCTCGAAAAAAGGCTAGCGCAGTGCTAGAGCCGAGCGCAGGGTGACATTTAAATCGGTGTTGGGGTTAACGACAACAACATCAACTCGTTTTTTGCCCAACAGAAGCCCGCCTAAGGCACCCAAACCAGCACCCCCCAAAATCTCTTCAGTAGCGATCGCTCTGTCTCCAGTTAGAGCGCCGAGCGCCGCAGCCGCAGCTCCACCAACAGCGGCACCCTTCAAAATAGAACTGGTATTCGTTCCGCGACTCACTTGTTCGGTGCGAGTAATTACTCTGGAAGAGGCATTGATATACTGCCTTTTCCCGTTGTTGAAAACTAACTCTTTGGCAACGAACTGGGAACCGCCTCTCGTTGCGGGTTGCAGTTGACCAACTACCTGAGTTCCTGCCGGAATTAAGATGGTTCCGCGAGTATTTCTGACATTTGTTGCCACCGTCAGCGTTAAAGGCATCGTTTCCTGGGGAGACACAACGATTTTATTTGCCTTGTTATAGCGCAAGGGGAGGGTTGTACCTGAAGGAATGCTGACTTGGGAGACAGGTGGAGGCGGAAATTCGTAATATTGGGCAGCAGCAGGTGCAGACGCGACGAAGGGGGCAGCTGCACCGGCGGTGATTGTCAATGCCATGAGTGCAGCGGTTCCTGATTTCCAGCGATTGAAGCGAGACATAGGGAACACTCTCAGCAATTATACGGATAAGGGTCAAGACGCTGCGCGGCTAAAATTTGTTTCTTGACAATTGAACTGATTTAGTGCATTGCGAAGGAAAAATGGAGAGCGATGGGGAAAGAACCTCTCCCCAACCCTCCCCGATTCGGGGAGGGAGTCGGAGCGTTCTTATACCATTTCACTTTAGGTCTGTAACAGACGGATTCTGATGTGTAGCATCACCAAGGGAAATTAGGAATTCCCTGTTTAGCGTAGAGCGACGGTAACTGGCAGCTGAGAAGCCAGGGTAATAGTCCTCAAATCCAGGCTGGGATTCACGGAGATGACATCAACAGATTTGCGTCCCCAAAATAGCCCAGCTAAAGCGCCCAAGCCTGAGCCACCCAAGACTTCTTCAGTCGCGATCGCTTTGTCGCCAACTAGGGCTGCGATCGCGGATGCAGCGGCTCCACCTAAGGCGGCACCTTTCAAGATTGTGTTGGTTCTAGAACCTTTTTTGATTTGTTCAGTTCTGGTCACAATTTGAGAAGTGGCATTGATTGTCCGAGTTCCATCTAAGGGGAGAACAATTTGTGTAGCAACAAATCGGGAGCCTTGACCAGCCGGTTCCAATTGACCCAAAATCTTTGTTCCTGCTGGAATCAAAGTTGTCCCGTAACTGCTTTTAACAGTGGATGAAACTGTTAAAGTTAAAGGCACTTTTTCGGTTCTAGATAGCAAGATTTTTTCAGCCGTTCCGTCATATCTAACAGGAATAGAAGCTCCAGAAGAAATTACAGTCTTGGTCTGAGATGGGTGGCTGGCACGAGGGACTGTAGGGACAGGAACATTGATGGGTACAGCGCCAACAGAACCGGCGAATGTGCCCAGAGCCATCAATACCAAAACGCCAGACTTTAAGTTATTTAAGCGTGTCATAAATAGGGAACCCACGAACTTTGTGTATTTTCACTGATACCTTCTTAGAAGGTTGTGGGCTAAAAAATGTTTCTGAGAACTAGAAAATTATTTTATTAAGTATTAAAGCTTAGTTTGCTTTTAAAAGGTTAATTAAAGTTGAATATCCCCTATGAGCAGTGACGCGGTTTCTCTAAATTAGTTGCTTTAGTAGAAAAAATTAGCGATCGCGTTTTTTACCCGTATCAATTTACGCAACAGATAAAACAATCTATCTTCAACGTGCGATCGCGTTATTCGGGAAAAATTGCAAAAAATGCGATCGCGCTACATTGATCCTATTTTTCGTTGCTCAATTTCAGCAATGGGTAACAACAATGTATCTTCTATCTCCTGCCGCACTTCACAGCTCACATAACAATCGCTATTCAAACACTCTACCAGCAATTTATTAGCATCGTAATACTGCGTTAGCAATTCCTGTTGCAGTTCGCCGAACTCCCTATCGTGACCAATATTGCGATGCTTAATTATTACAGCTCTTAATTTATCACCCCAAAGTTTACCATTAGCTTCCCACAATTTCTGAAATTGTTTATCCTCTTGATCGGGGTCAGGTAGTTCATTTTTAAGTTGTTGTAGCGCTTGTTTTAGTTCACTTGTAAGTTCAAAATTTAAAATATCCTTAAGGTAAAGGTCAAGAGCATTGTTAGGGGAAAAGGAAGCGCTAATACCAAATTCAAGGGCTAGCAGAAGATTGTTGTCTAGCGCAAGATTGTTCTCAAGGGCATGGGCATCCTCAACAGAAAAGCAATGATCATTTAGATTGTTAATGCCAAGAGTATAGGCAAAGTCAAAAGTATCGTCAAGGAATTCAACGTTAGTATCATTTTCAAAGTAAAAGGCTCGAACATCTGCTGTTGTATAGCGTAGCTGGACAGAAATAGATTTCTCATTTACCCACATTAAGAACTGCTGTAGCTTATCATCACTAGCTAAGAGCGCATCAACTTTCTCTTTCATTAACAGCAACAGATGGTCTGCACTTGGCGACATACCGACTGATAGCAGAAAGACTTCCCTCCAACGGTAGTCAGTGATATGGCTTACTAGATTTTGCAACGCCTCCTCTGATGACTGTTTTACAACAACAATTTCTCTAGCAGTGAAATACTCGTGAAATGTTAGATGGGAAAACGAGTAAATCCCTTTAGCGCGTTCCACTACTAGACCATGATGATGCTCAATTGAGCGCAAAACTTCCTCACTGTCCAGTTGTAATGCTTCCTCATCAGTATTAGCACTAGGTAAATTACGGATGTAATCTGTGATGTATTGCTCGGCTGTTTTTTGCTTAAAGAAATAGTCACCTTGCTCAAACGTAGCAAGGGCAATTTTACTGAGTAAATTTTCCTTACGCTGAATTGATAGCTTTTTGTATACTTGGTCACGTCGAATCCCACGCTTGGCATCCCATTTTTTCAGTAGCGCATCCAGTCCTTCTTTGTATAGCTCAGAACGGTTTGCCGGAAAATCCCCTGACTCTTCAAACGCCAAACATAGGAGCGTTAGCAGTAGCGGACTTGTGGCGAGTTCGTTGATCCGATCATTGTCTGTGAGGCGTTCGATAAAAGTTTCTGGTTTTACAGCTTTACCCTTAAACCAGTTGGTTGCAAAGGTGGCAATTTGTTCACTATCAAAATCAGCAACTTCTACCTCTGTAAATTTCTCGAAGGTATATTCTCTCGCTGCAATTCGGCAGGTCATCACAAAGCGGTTTTCACGATACTGATCGGAGAAATCACGAATCTCCTTTAAGACGCGCTTATTGTCTTCCTCTCTAACTTCATCCAACCCATCGAGTAAAATCAATGCCCTACCGCGTTCAATTACATCTTGTAGAGACGCGATTACCCTTGTCTCGGCAACGCCGCAACCCACGAATTGCTGATTGATGTATTCCAATAAACTCGGTTTATTAGCGGCTTCAGCAAAGTCTTTGATGGTAACAAAAATCGGCACGCGATCAGCCTGAAATTTACTCTGATTGCACTGAATCGCTAAATACTTCAAAAACGTGGTTTTACCAGCTCCTGGCTTCCCCAAAATCATCAGCTTGGTATGTTTCTCGACCGCATCCAGTCCTGGCACTCCTTCTTCAGTGATTCTGCCCAGTCCAAATCGCTCAACATCCTCAAAGTTGCACTCTTGCAGTAATTCAGGAATCTCTTTACGCCTGCGCCCAGTAATTTTCTCCAGAATGTTGACGTTGGTGTAGATATCATTCAACCCAATGGGGTGAGCCATATCCAGCACCCGCATTGTCCCGCAGCGTTCTTGGATGATGGGTTTTATCTTTTCGCGTACTTCTTGCACCAGCGCATCAATATCAATGCTCGTGTCCTGATTCTGCTCCTCTGCTTCAGGTTCAGCGATTTCTTTCCAATTGAGATTCAGCCAACGGCAGATATCGAGAAATGTAGGACGCTCAATCGGTTTACCCGCAAAAAATTTTCCTACAGGCTGGCGAGTCGTTCCTACTCGTTCTCCAATCTGTGTTTGCGTCCAGCCTTGGTATTTAAAAACCTTTTTGGCTTTCTGAATGCCTTCTGAAGATGCCCGGAGCGATCGCTCTGCCATTGTCTACCCACAAAACGCTGATGTTTCTTTGATAACTCATACAACGCATACAGCGCATACAAGCGATCGCAAACATCGGCTTCAGATGATGAAGGAGACAAGATTGAAACTTGCTTCTTAACGCAATGCTAACTGGCACACTCTGCTTTATCCTCCAAGTCTTGACTGTAATGCTGATTGAAGAGTCTGCTAAGGCAGGCTTCCGGAAGCTTAAAAAAAGTAAGGCGATCAGACGCCGGATTTCGGTGTTGTGGTTTTGTCTCTACATCAAATGGCGATCGCGCAAATAATCAACCGGGCGAATGGAATTCGCGGCTACACAGACGAAACCCGCCTTCGCGGGTTTGAATTTTTTTAAGATGATGGGTGTGGTGCGATCGCGTAACCTAGCCTTGAAAGCGCAAATTGATAAGTCCGCACTTCGCGATCGCATCTCCCCTACATATAAAGAAGGCTTGGAAATTATTGCAGTGGCTTCTTGGATGATTCGGGAAGAAATAGAACAGAAGGATAGGCGCAAAGCCGAGATAGAGCAATCGCTAGCAGCATTTCTAAAACCCGCCTACGCGGGTTTCGTTTGTATAGCCGCGAATTCCATTCGCCACGAATATTTTGATTTAGCAGAAATTTTTACATCAAATTCGGTCTTAATTGCCAAAAACCTGATTTTTCAACCGCTAAACTAAACAATAGTGCAGATGTACTGCTACTTCTGATAAAAGGTATGGCGCTATAGCCTGAATGATCCCACAGCAACTGGTTCTCAAAAATTTCCTCAGCTACCGCGAGGCTACCTTAGAGTTTAGCGGTCTACATACTGCGTGTATTTGCGGTTCTAATGGTGCGGGTAAATCTTCCCTCCTAGAAGCGATCACCTGGACGATTTGGGGTGAAAGCCGCGCTGCAACAGAAGATGATGTCATCCACGCCGGTGCTAAAGAAGTTCGGGTTGATTTCACCTTCCAATGCGATCGCCAAACCTATCGCATCATTCGCACCCGCATCCGGGGACAAGGTGGATCGCTGGAATTTCAAGTGCAATCATCTGGCGATTTTCGCTCTTTAACTGGGCGCGGAATCCGGGCGACGCAGGAAGCAATCGTGCATCACCTCAAGCTGGATTACGACACTTTTGTGAATTCGGCTTATCTGCGTCAAGGACGGGCGGATGAGTTTATGCTCAAGCGTCCCAGCGAACGCAAAGAAATTCTCGCGGATTTGCTGAAACTGTCTCAATATGAAGAATTGGCAGAACAGGCGAAGGATTTATCCCGCCAATTAAAAGGACAGGCGGAGCAATTGGATCAGAATTTGCAGACGATTAAGCAACAACTGCAACAAAAAGATGCGATCGCTCAACAACAACCAATTCTGGAAACTCAACTGGCAGAATTACAACAAGCCCAAGCTGCTGACAATGAAAAAGTCCAAAGTTTGCTCGCAATCCAGCATCAGCGACAAACTTGGGAACAACAACTGAGCTTTGTTCGCCAGCAATATCAAAATCTCACCAAAGATTGCGATCGCTATCGCCAAGAAATTGCCACAACTCAACTGCAACAGCAACAATTAGAAGCTTTACTGAATCAAAAAGACCAAATTACCGCTGGGTATGCTCACTACCAAGATTTGCAAACCCAGGAAGAAACGCTCACCGCGAAGTCACAAGCTTACCAAGATGCCCAACAGCAACGGCAACAACTCCAACGACAGCTTGAGCGGCAAATTAACGAACTTAACCTGCAACTGCGACAAGCTCAAGGACAACTAGAAGCGGTACGGCAATCTAGGGCAGATATTCAGCAAATCCTCAGCCGCACCGAAGAAGTAGAAGCCGGATTAAAACAACTCCAAGAGGCGCGGGGTTACGTCAGTTATCTCGATCGGTTGCAGTTACAAGTCGCTCCTTTGGTGCAACGTCGCGGACAGGTGCAGATGGAACTCGATCGCTCTCAAGCGCGATTATCTGCCAGATTAGAAGAACTTCGCAAATCCGCCGCTCAGTTGCAAGACAGGCAAAAACGCTTACCTCAATTGCAACAGCAATTACAACAAGTTCAAAGTCAAATTCAGCAACTTGACAAAAAGCGCGTCTATCAGGAACGGGTGCAGGAGAAAGAACTGCAACAGCGGAGTTCTCGCGATCGCCTTCAGGCGGCTCAAAAAGAATGCGAAACTAAACTTGCAGAAATCGACCAAAAGCTGCAACTGATCCAGACGCCAAATGCCAGTTGTCCTTTATGCGATCGCCCTCTCGACGAACACCACTGGCAGCTAGTGGTGCAAAAAACCCACGATCAGCAACAGGGAATTCAAGATCAATTCTGGGATGTAGAGGGGCTACTCGCGGTCTGTGAGTACCAGCTACAGGGGTTGCGGAAGGAAATTACCGAAATTGCCCAAGCATTGGCAAACTACGATTCCTTGCGCGAACAACGAGGACAGTTAGCAGCGGAAAGTTCTGCTATGGCTGAAATCCAGACGCGCCTGCAACAAATTGAGGTGGAAAAGCAACAAATAGAGCGATCGCTTGCCTCTGGTAACTATGCACCGGATCGACAAGAAGAACTGCACCACCTTGAGCAACAGTTGCAACAACTTAACTACAATGAGCAAGACCATGCCCTCGCCAGAGGTGAGGTAGAGCGCTGGCGCTGGGCAGAAATTAAGCAAGCAGAAGTTAAACAAGCGCAGCGGCGTCAGGCTCAGATAGACGCTCAAATGCCAGAATTGGTGGCAAAAATTGCGAATCTGCAATCGCAAATGCAACAACTGCAAGTGAATTCCGACTTATCGCGGCAGATTGAAGCACTCGATCGAGAAATGGCGGAAATTGGTTACGAGCGATCGCAGCACGACGCCCTCAGAACCGCTTTACGCAAGTCGCAGTCGTGGCAAGTCCGCTATCAGGAACTCGCTTCCGCGCAGCAGCAATATCCTGCCTTATTAAAGCGATCGCAAGATTTGGAGCAATCGTTGCAAATGCGATCGCAAGATTTGCAACAGATGACGACTCAAATAGACACCACCGTTCGACAGTTGCAACAAACACCCGATACGAAAGCCGAAATTACAACGATTGAACAGCAGATACAGCGGCGGCGTCTGCAACTCGACGAGAAGCAACGCCAGCTAGGAAGCTTGCAACAACAACAACATTATCTAGAAACGCTTCAAACTCAGCATGACGTACTCACCGCTCAACACGCAAAGGTGCGACAGCAATATCGCGTTTACCAGGAATTAGGGCAAGCTTTTGGCAAGAATGGCATCCAGACGCTGATGATTGAGAATATTCTGCCTCAATTAGAAGCAGAAACGAATACTCTCCTCTCTCGGCTCAGTGGGAACCAGTTACACGTACAGTTTGTTACTCAGAAAGCAGGGCGGAGTGGACGCTCTGCAAAAAAAGCTAGCAAAATGATTGACACTTTAGATATTTTAATTGCCGATGCTCGCGGCACCCGCCCTTATGAAACTTATTCTGGCGGGGAAGCGTTTCGGATTAACTTTGCGATTCGTCTAGCTTTAGCGAAATTGTTGGCGCAGCGTGCGGGAACGGCATTGCAAATGCTGATTATCGATGAGGGATTTGGCACCCAAGATGCGGAAGGATGCGATCGCTTGATTGCCGCAATTAATGCGATCGCGCCTGACTTCGCCTGCATCCTCACCGTCACCCATATGCCGCAATTCAAAGAAGCCTTCCAGACTCGGATTGAAGTGTATAAAACCCCCAGCGGTTCTCACTTGAGCTTGGTGCTGTAGGAACTTAGCCCCCTAATCGCGTTCCCTACGGTGTAGAAGTTGGCAGAACTCTCTCCAAACGCCTCTCCGAAGCGGAGCGGGGCTTTGAAGATGGCTGGAGGGTTAGGTAAGTGCAACCCGAACCCTAATGTTCGGACTTCTCACCCTAGTTCACCCACTCAGGCGATACCCATCGCTCCGGGGAACGCTACGATCAAAGTAAGAGGAAAGAAAAACCCAACAGCATCTTCCTCCAGGCTGAATTTTCAGCCATTCTTCTCACTCCTAAGGGAGGACTTAATGATTCGATTTCTGGTTAGCGTGCTTGTGTTCGTGATCGACACGCTTTATCGCGATCGCCCTTATCAGCGCTTCTACGTGCTAGAAACAGTGGCTCGCGTCCCCTATTTTTCCTTCCTATCAGTTTTACACCTTTACGAAACCCTCGGTTGGTGGCGAAAAGCGGACTGGCTCAAGGTTCACTTCGCTGAATCTTGGAATGAAATGCACCACCTGCTGATTATGGAATCGTTAGGGGGAAACCAACATTGGAGCGATCGCTTCCTTGCCCAAACCACAGCCCTGTTCTACTACTGGGTAGTTGTAGGACTTTACATCGCGTCGCCCCGCACCGCCTATAACTTCATGGAAATGGTGGAAGAACACGCCCATCATACCTACGACGCCTTCTTGCGCGAGCATGAAGCCGAATTGAAAACCAAACCCGCGCCCCAAGTTGCGATCAACTACTACCGGGACGGCGATCTCTACCTATTTGATGAATTTCAAACCGGCGTAGTCCCCGAATCTCGCCGCCCTGCGGTTGATAACCTCTATGACGTTTTCGTCAACATCCGGGATGACGAAGGCGAACACGTCAAAACCATGATGGCGTGTCAAAAAGCGGATGCTCAGAAAACCTTTAAGAGTCCCCACTCTCTCCCTTATTCGGAACAGCAGGTTGTACTGCCTCTAGTGACAGACGCTGAGCTTGAGCGCGAGTTAGCTGATTCTCCCTTTTAAGTAGTAGTTAATTGGCTATTCTCTTGCTTGCTAGCCGGTGCTAGAGCATTAGTAGCGGAATTTTAAAGAACCCCGCCCCAAACCTTCCCGCTGGGGTGGAGTTCTTTAATTTGCATTTTTTAAAAGGCTGAAGATGCTCTCGATTTTTTGAGCTAACACGCACACAGTTGAGCATTATTCCCCAAAACACCAGGCAAAAAAGATCAAGATCCCTACCATCATCAACCAGTGGGGGATTGATACTAAATTCAAAATGCTCAAAGGAAATAACACTAAAACTTCCGAGAAGAACCAGCTGGTGACAAACAGCAGCATCATCAAGATAACGAGGGGCACACAACCTCCTACAAAATAGGGCAACAAAATACTGCAACAAAAAATTGGTGATTCATGTGGCAGACATACATCTGGCACCTATACTGCCAATAGAGAGAACCGTTTTGATTACAACTATAAGTAGGCTTATCTATATTCCGTACTCATCTACGGAGAGAAAATAAATACCGTAGTTGAGAAGAGGTACTTGCCATGCAATTTAGGCGTTTTGGAATTCTAGCTTTACTGACCGTTTTCAGCGCTACAGCCGTTTTAGCAAAAGAAGCAAATTTTGACCGTTTGATTGTTGATGGAAGTGGCAAGGCATCTGTCACTGGTTATACCAGCGGAGCATTCTCCCTGTCAGCGATCGCGAATCGCGATCGCCAGAACAACCCCTGTATTGGTTATGGGGGCGACGAAACTCCCGACCATATCATGGTGGTGAAGAAAGGTTTCCCCAATCTGACAGTAAAAGTAAATACTGGAGGCAAGGACAGCACTCTAGTCATCAAGGGGCCTGATGGTACCATTCGCTGTGGCGATGACACGGGTTCCAACAAAGATGCGAGTATCACAGACTCAGACTGGAAATCAGGCAACTATAGTATTTGGGTAGGTTCCATCAAAGAGCGGCAAAGATGGGATTATACGCTTTCTGTGCAACCAGAATAGAACCCCAGATTTTTTAGATGATTTAGAGTCTAAGTCTTGACCTGTCATCATTCTCACACCGCCATCCAAAATTTAAAACTTCGGTGCGGTTCCCCTACCTTAGAAACTCACTCGGAACGATATGATAGTGAGTGGTCTGTAGTGCCAAAATGGATATCCACTCGTGCTATCTACGCTTCTAGCTGACTTTCGCATCATCTTCGAGCGCGATCCAGCAGCCCGTAACTGGCTGGAGGTTTTATTTTGCTATCCCGGTTTGCAAGCGCTGCTATTTCATCGCCTTGCACACTGGCTAAGACTACTGGGAATCCCCTTCATCCCCCGGTTGATTTCCCACTTAGCTCGCTTTTTTACCGGCATTGAAATCCACCCTGGTGCCGTAATCGGGCGGGGCGTTTTTATTGACCACGGCATGGGTGTGGTAATTGGTGAAACCGCCATTGTGGGAGATTATGCTCTGATCTATCAGGGCGTTACGCTAGGCGGTACTGGGAAAGAAAGTGGCAAGCGTCACCCTACCTTGGGGGAAAATGTCGTAGTCGGTGCTGGTGCCAAAGTTCTCGGCAATCTTCAAATCGGCAATAATGTCCGCATTGGTGCTGGCTCGGTTGTATTGCGCGATGTTCCTTCGGATTGTACGGTAGTAGGCGTTCCGGGTCGGATTCTTTATCGTTCCGGCGTCCGCGTGAATCCCTTAGAACATGGAAGCCTTCCTGATTCTGAGGCTGCGGTAATTCGGGCTTTGGTTGACCGTCTGGAAGCACTAGAACAACAGGTACAAGAGTTACAACAACCGGCTCATGCCTCAATGCCTGTTCCCTTAGGAGCCGGACATCATGTATCGGATATCCCAGCCGCAGCAGCGCCCAGTTGTCGTGTGCAAGATGGATTGATCCGGCAATTCTTAGATGGTTCTGGGATTTGAGTAATTAAAAATTAGAAATTAAAAATGGAATTTCTCAATTTTTAATTTTGCGTTTTTAATTCTTACGGATTTACGGCTTGAATAGACCAAGCTTGAGAACTTTCGAGGCGATAAAGACTTCGGTTTTGGGGATCGCCTCGCAACTCCAAATGATCGACCTGTACGGGTTCTAGTAGTAGGAGACAAAAACTCTCTAGCGGCTTTTGGGGGTCGGGTGGCGGCGGAGAAAAAGTGCTGACATCGGCTCTCCTTTCTCTGGGATGGGGCCAACCAAATTGCAGGCGAGCGGCGTCGGAAAGGTCTTGCCAAGACACCTGACGCGCTTGCTGGAGCAGTGAATCAGGATGATTGGCTCCTACCAGCGTCAGCGTCCCAGCGAGGCGAAATTGTTCGCGAGTGGTGGTAAAGTACCAGCAAGCTTCTGCCCAAGGGTGATGCTCGATTTGATCGGCTTTCTGGCTGCGAGAATCGGTGACAAATTTTAATTGGTTGGTATTGTCTAAAAATCCCCGAAAGACGAGCGTGCGGTTAGCAGGACGCCCATCAGCCTGGATGGTGGCTAGCTGTAAGTAGCGAGAATGGGGTTCGCTACGGTTACGGTGTAGGGCACCCGAAAGAAGCGATCGCCAGGGAGCAAGCATCATCGTCAAGAGTTCATCCCCATTACTAATTGCCCATTTTCCAAAATATCAGTTTAGTATCTTGAGTTGTTTGATTGTCGTTTCCTGGCAGTCCCTTAACGGATTTGGGAAAATTAACGCGATCTCAATCTGGTAACTTTGCGACTTGCTGCCCTCCGAATTTGATGAGCCAAATGACTGCGACAGGGAGTATTTGTAACTGGGAAGATCCTGTCTGTTGCGCTCGTGAAATAAGTTTGCTGTTGAACGTTTGCACCGCCTCTCAAAAAGGCAATTGAAAGCAAGACAGTAATCTCAAACGATGGGAAAGGGCGGCTGACAATCGCCCTTAATTTTTGCCTTTTGACGCTCTTGTAACTATTACGACTGTGACCAATTGAGCCGCTCAATGGGATATTTTACTGTACCAATTTTATCTAGAAAGCCACACGGATAGCGCAATTTCCTCGATTTTTCAAGCTTTGACCCCATATCTGCGATCGCGTATAGTAAGTGATCTGTGAATTTTCCCAAAACCAATCAGACTTGACCTATGGTTCGAGAGCTTGAGCGAGTAATCCAGACGAGCCGGTTTCCTGAAACGGCACCGGCTGCGAATCCTGTATTTTTTAGGACGTACAGCCGTCGCACCCAATCGGGGCGCGAGACTTGGGATGAAGTGTGCGATCGCACGATTAGGGCGTTGACGAAGCTTGGCAAGCTCACCCCTAAAGAAGCTGACACGATCGATCGCATGCAGCGCCAGATGAAAGCTCTTGCCTCTGGACGTTGGCTCTGGGTGGGCGGCAGCGAGTGGATTGAAAGACCCGAAAACTTCTCAGGAGCCTACAACTGCACCAGCACCAATGTAGTAGACTGGCGTGCCTTCGGTCTGATGATGGATTTGGCAATGATGGGGTGTGGCACTGGAGCCGTTCTCGAACCAAAATACATTAATCAACTGCCACAAATTCGCAATCGCCTTGTGGTGACGGTACAAGGTGAGATTGGCTCTACTCCTGCGTTGCAGCGCCGCGAACTGACAGAAGTGAAAGTAGAGGGCGAAAAAGTCAAAATTTACGTCGGAGACAGTCGCCAAGGCTGGGTTAAGTCTTATCAAACTTTGCTGGAATTATCGAGCGATGAGCGCTTCACAGCAGAAGTACAGGTATCCATCGACCTCAGCGATGTCCGAGCAGCTGGAGAACCCCTCAAAGGCTTTGGTGGCGTTGCCAATCCGGTGAAGTTGTCAGGTCTTTACGAACGTTGCGCGTCAATTTTAAATAAAGCTCTAGGAAGGCGTCTGAATTCGGTTGAGTGCTGTTTATTAATAGATGAAGCCGCCGTTGTCGTGGTTGCTGGCAACGTCAGGCGCTCAGCTGGAATGAGGCAAGGTTCTAGCGATGATGAAAAATTTGCCGACGCGAAAGGCAATCTTTGGCAGCAAGATGAAAACGGCAACTGGCGCATCGATCCAGAACGGGATGCGCTTCGCATGGCAAATCACACTAGAGTTTTTCACCACAAACCCACTCTAGAAGAATGCCTTGCCTCTGTTCGTCAGCAGCATTATTCCGGGGAAGGCGCAATTCAATGGGCAGGAGAAGCAGTAGCAAGAGCCAACTGCGATCTATTAGAAACCCCTGAGCTGAAAACTGATTTTCTGCAAGCTTATAGTCAAGGTAGCGCTGAACAGTGGTTAGGAGAACACTACCCCCACCTATCTCCTGATGAGATAGAGCATCGATTAGCTCGTGTTGGTTTGAATCCTTGCGGTAGCTTAGATTTTGCCGCCTAACCTGGGAACAGGTTAGATAGTCAGAGGGTGAATTGCTGGAAGCCTAAACACCCAAAAAGGTGCAAGGTAATCAGCAGCCAAGCTCCAGATGTAAGGCAGGTAGCCCCAGAGCTGGAGAAGGTTCAGAGACTAGACCTGCGGGAAACCAATAATGGTCAGATAGCGCCCTCCACCTAGACCAGGTGAAGATATAGTCCGAGACCACTAGAAATAGTGGATAACAAAACCGGAAATCATCGGCTCAAACTTCCACTGCAACCTTTCGGAGGTTCATCTCAATCAAATTGACCCACATAACTATAAAGAACAAGAGGAAGCTTTTACAGCGGGAGCATTATCAGTCGCCTCGCTGCTCAATCACGAATTTGTCGAAGAACGCTATCGAAAGTCACGGGAACTCGATCCAATTGTGGGAGTTTCTTTCACAGGATTATTTGATTTCTTTGTGAATGCCTTTGGTGTAGATTGGTTGCGCTGGTGGGAAGCAGGGAGACCGGAAACAGAGGCAGGACTAAGCTTTAAGAAACAGGAGCAGGAATATCTGACGCGCTGGCGGGAAACGGTGCATCAAGTGGTATGGGATTATTGCGATCGCCACGGCATCAAACGCCCCAACCGCTGCACCACGGTTCAGCCTTCCGGGACAAAATCCTTGCTGACAGGCGCTTCACCGGGCTGGCATCCGCCAAAAGCTCAACGTTTTCTGCGCCGGATCACCTTCAGAAAGAATGACCCAGTTGCTCTGGCGTGTATTGACTACGGGTACAACGTGATTCCGTCTCAGTCTGATAAAGATGAAAACGGCAATCTCCTGAACGATCCCTTCGATCCCAGATGCTCGGAATGGCTGGTAGAAATCCCCGTTGCTGTCGCTTGGGCGGATTTACCGGGAGCCGATCAAATCGAGATTGGCAAGTTTAACGCGATCGCGCAAATGGATTTTTATATGCAAGTTCAAAAATTCTTTGTGCGTCACAACACCTCCGCGACCATCGAGTTGCGCGAGAGCGAGATCGAAGCGTTAGGCACTCGGATTTACGAAGCAATCCGAGACGATCAGGGTTACATCTCAGCAGCGCTTCTAGCTCGCTTCGACGATCATCAGACGTTTCCGCGCTTGCCGTTTGAGCCAATCGCCAAAGAGCAGTATGAGCAGATAGTCCAGGAAGTCGAAAAGCGACGCCAGACCGAAAATTTTCATGCTGCCTTAAGTCGCTACGATTCAGGCTATTTGATGGAAGTCGGTCCCGCTGGGTGCGACTCGGATAAGTGCTTATTCTCCGACCAAAAGTCTGGCTAGAGGTGTAAACCTTGTTTTTGGGAAGATGCGATCGCATCTTCCCATACCACTACCCGCAATCGGACACGCTACGATCGACGGATAGACATCAGTTACTATCAGGTAGCAACAGGAGACTCTCAATGTTTCTCGATGAACTAACCCCGCTCTTTAAAGAATTCACTCAGCACCCAGGCGCTTTCTTAGGCGGATTGGTTTCTGGTTTACTCCGCATCAACCTGAATGATGACCCCGTGAAAACCTGGCTTGACGGACAGGCAGGTGTAGCTCCTTCCCCTACCGCTTCTTCCAACGGCAGTGGTAACGGCAAAGGTAGTGGTCCACAGTCAATTTCTATTGACTAACTTGGCATCGAAAGCTGAAGGAGGCTAAAGATAAAGACGGCTGGAAAGCTGGCAGCGGATCGGTCGATTTTTCTGGGAAATTTAGCCTCCCTAATCTTTGAAATTCTCCCTTGGGCAATGCCTTCTGAGCCACTGCTAAAAGTCAGGGAATTTTAATAATTAGAGAACCCCTCAGCGTGTATCCTAGATACTCTCCCACAATGAAATTAGTAGGCTATGATAGGACGAAACCTAAAAGTTCAGTCCTATTAATGGTCGGATTTGGGACTCGTGCAGCCACATTTGTGGGCTGGGTTGATGAAAATTCACCATTGGTAAATAAGTCTTGACCTGGCATTATGGGTCACATCTAGCCATCTAGGGGTTCTGAACTTTAGTTCCTCGTTCAGCTTTATCGATCCACATGACCATTTACGTTGGAAACCTGTCTTACCAAGCGACCGAAGAAGATTTGACAGCAGTCTTTGCAGAGTACGGCGCGGTGAAGCGAGTTGTCTTACCGACAGACCGCGAAACGGGACGTATGCGCGGATTTGCTTTTGTTGAAATGACAGATGATGCCCAAGAAGACGCAGCCATCACCGAATTAGATGGGGCTGAATGGATGGGCCGTCAGCTTAGAGTGAATAAAGCACGACCCAAGGAGGACGATCGCGGCGGCGCGAGGCGAAGCAGATTTTAAGGAAAGATAGGGCGAAATCAGCACGGTTGTTTGAAAAACACTCCTGAAAAAGGACAACCGTGCTGGTTTTGTCACACATTGCCACCGCTTCTCAACACTGAGCAGAATCGATGCTGATGGCTTACACAAGAGACGAGTCGTGGCGGTGGAGAATCCGGCGGCTCGTTAAGTTCCTAAGTTAAGTCTCTAAGCTGGTAGAGCGAAACAGAAAGCTTCGCGATCGCAGATTGCTCTGTTAAATATTTCTACACCGCGATCGCAGAACTTTAGTCTTTTAATCTCCAAGGCAAATCCCCAAACCTCTGGCAGTTTTGACCAAAGTATCGTCGGGATCGACGGCTCTGTATTGTCCAATCGCTTCAGCAATTGGCACGCTGACAATCTCGCGGTTTTGCCAGGTAACAACGCGATCGTACTTTTCCTCAGCGATAAGATCGACCGCCGCCACCCCAAAGGCAGTTGCCAGTAACCGATCCAGGGGCGAAGGCAGTCCCCCTCGCTGAACGTGACCTAAAACAGTCACGCGGGTTTCTGCACCACTAGCAATCGAAATTTCCTCTGCCAAATACTGTCCGATTCCGCCTAATCGACATTCCCCGAATCGATCCATACTCTTAACTGGATTGCCTTCAGCCGTGCAAACCGCCTCTGAGACAATGACGATCGAGAAATTCTTTCCCATCGCTTGACGATTCCGAATTTTGCGACAGACATTTTCAATGGTGTAAGGAATTTCCGGGATCAAGATCACATTAGCTCCACCGGCGATCCCCGCATTCAGGGCAATATGACCGGCATCGCGCCCCATCACTTCCAGGATCATGACTCGATTGTGGCTAGCCGCAGTAAAGTGCAATCGGTCGAGGGCTTCGGTGGCGATGTTGACGGCGGTATCAAATCCGATAGAACGCTCAGTGCTACCAACATCGTTATCAATGGTTTTGGGAATCCCGACTAAGTTGATCCCGCCTTGTTGCGCGAGTTTTCGGAGAATCGCTAAACTGCCGTCCCCGCCAACTCCAATTAAAGCTGACAAGCCTAGTTGATGGTAGCCCGCAATAATGTCTTCTGAGCGATCGCGCAAACTTCCATCCGCCATTGGAAACGCAAAGGGATTTCCTTTGTTCGTCGTTCCCAGCACTGTACCGCCCATCGTGAGCAAGTGGTCTACCTTATCAAACTCCAGCTTGATTGCTTCTGGCGGACTGCTCATTAAGCCCAGCGTAGACCGGCAAATCCCCCACACTTCCCAGCCGTACTTACCATTTGCACAGCGGACAACTGCCCGAATCACAGCATTTAGCCCCGCACAGTCACCCCCACTGGTCAGGATTCCGATCCGTTTGTATTCTCCCATCTTGTTTTTTTGGATTGCGAGCGGTAATTATCTAATTTCAGCCTTGTTGCCTTTTAGACAATAAAGCGCGTCTAAAGATTTTATTTCTTTAGTTGATATAAAGTTAAACACCATCCTGAGAAATGGCTCCCTAAGATAGAAGGTAGAGCGACCAGGTCTTGATATGTTGGGGCAGTAGCTCAATGAGAGCTGCCCTGTTAACAAAGCATTTATTGAAAGGGAGGACGAAAACTATGTCCAACGTGGAACAGCCTTTCGTCGTTCAGGAACAAGCCCTAGATCGCGACTGCACAACGCTATCTCGTCACGTTTTGCAGCAACTCCACAGCTTTTCGGCAGATGCCCAGGACTTGAGCGCGATTATGAATCGCATTGCCCTCGCGGCAAAGTTGATTGCGCGACGACTCAGCAGGGCAGGATTACTCGAAGGCGTGCTGGGATTTACGGGTGATGTGAATGTGCAAGGGGAATCCGTCAAAAAGATGGATGTCTATGCCAATGACGTATTTATCTCGGTATTTAAGCAAAGCGGTTTAGTCTGCCGTTTGGCATCCGAGGAAATGGAGAAGCCTTACTATATTCCCGAAAATTGCCCCATCGGGCGCTATACCCTGCTCTATGACCCGATTGATGGCTCCTCGAATGTAGATATCAATATCAACGTGGGTTCCATCTTCGCAATTCGCCAACAAGAAGGAACGGATGAAAATCAAACCGGCGGTGATTTATTGCAAAACGGGCGCAAACAAATCGCCGCAGGTTATGTGCTATACGGGCCTAGCACGATGCTGGTTTATTCGATTGGTACTGGGGTTCATGCTTTCACCCTCGATCCCAGCTTAGGCGAGTTTATCCTTTCAAGTGAAAACATTCAGATTCCCAATCACGGCTCTATTTATAGTGTCAATGAGGGAAATTTCTGGCAGTGGGAAGAACCCTTGCGAGACTATATCCGCTATGTTCATCGACAGGAAGGCTATACGGCTCGATACGGCGGGGCGCTGGTGGGCGATATTCACCGGATTCTCTTCCAAGGAGGTGTTTTCCTTTACCCCGGTACTGTGAAAAAACCAGAAGGAAAATTGCGGTTGCTGTATGAATCGGCTCCCTTAGCCTTTTTAATAGAGCAAGCCGGGGGTCGAGCAAGTACGGGTACGCAAGAGATTTTGGACGTAGTGCCAAACGCCCTTCATGCGCGATCGCCATTGCTGATCGGTAGCAAAGAAGATGTCACCTTGGTGGAATCTTTTATTCAGAAACGGGCATGGGATGAGGATAAAAACGCGATCGCGCGATCGCGCGTGCCTCAATAAGGTTTTGCTTTCTTGAAAAATTCCCGTATTGACCTTTCAAGCTGCTCAACGGGAACATTCTCGATCTAGCGTTACAAAGACAATTGTTAGGAGCCAAAAAATGACAGATATGCCAAACAATCATCTATTAGAGATCAAACAATACGGTCAGAGTATCTGGATGGATAACTTGACCCGTGATTTGATTCAAAGCGGCGAACTCAAAGATATGGTTGAGAATAAAGGGATCTGCGGGATCACCTCTAATCCAGCCATCTTTGAAAAAGCGATCGCTGGAAATGCCATCTACGACGCCGACATTGAAGCCGGGATCAAAGCTGGATTGCCCGTTGAGAAAATTTACGAATCCTTGGTGTTTGAAGATATCCGCAATGCCTGCGACATCCTCCGCCCTGTCTATGACTCCTCTGAAGGTCTGGATGGGTACGTCAGCATTGAAGTACCGCCAAACATCGCCCACGACACCCAAGGCACGATTGAGGAAGCTCGGCGTTATTACCAAGAAATCGGTAAAGATAACGTCATGATCAAGATTCCCGGCACCACGGCAGGTTTGCCAGCCGTCGAGCAAGTCATCTCAGAGGGGATCAACGTCAACGTGACGCTGCTATTCTCCGTTGAGAGCTATGTTGAGACCGCTTGGGCTTACATTCGCGGCTTAGAAAAGCGGGCAGCGGAAGGCAAAGACATCAGCAAAATCTCCTCGGTAGCGAGTTTCTTCCTCAGCCGCATCGATATTAATATTGATGCTCGTATTGATGCCAAGCTGAAAGCAGGCGTTGATAGAATCGAGAAAAAGGCAGAACTGATGGCAATTAAGGGCAAAATCGCGATCGCTAACGCCAAAATTGCCTACCAGAAGTACAAAGAGATCGTTAAGAGCGATCGCTGGAAAGCCCTATCAGCAAAAGGTGCAAATGTCCAGCGGTTGTTGTGGGCAAGTACCAGCACCAAAGACCCCAGCTACAGCGATGTCATGTATGTGGATGAGCTGGTTGGCCCAGACACAGTAAACACCTTGCCACCGAATACCATCGAAGCCTGCGCCGACCACTGCGACGTTGCTTCTCGCATTGAAACTGGGGTGGAAGAAGCCTATCAGCTGATTGAAAGTCTCAAAGACCCCGACATCGACATCAATCTAGACGAAGTGATGGACGAATTGCTAGTCGAAGGAATTGAGAAATTTGTGAAGCCCTTTGAATCTCTAACCGCATCCTTGGAAGAGAAAATCAAACATCTGCAACCTGTGTAAGAAAGTTTTGAGTTTTGAGTGCTGAGTTTTAAGTTAAGAAAGGGGTCTGATAATTCAAAGTTATCAATTCAGCTAGGAATTTAAAACTCAAAGCTCAAAACTCAAAATTCAAAATTCAAGATTCAAAATTCAAAACTATCCTTCTATGGTCACACTGCTAGAAAATCCTTTACGTGTTGGGTTGCGGCAGGAACGGATACCAGAGCCGCAGATATTGGTAATCTTCGGGGCATCCGGAGACTTGACGCAACGGAAGCTCGTGCCAGCTCTCTATCAGATGAAGCTGCAACGACGCCTGCCAGCGGAAATGACCATTGTCGGCGTGGCGCGTCGGGAGTGGAGCCACGACTACTTCCGGGAGCAGATGCGCGAGGGGATCGAAGAATTTAGCGATGGGATTGGCTCAGAAGAACTCTGGCACGACTTCGCCCAAGGTCTATACTACTGCCCTGGTGATATTGACAAGCCCGAAAGTTACCAGAAACTGAAAGCCTTCTTAGCAGAATTGGATGGTCAGCGCGGAACGCGAGGAAACCGCGTATTTTACCTCTCCGTTTCTCCAAATTTCTTCCCAGAAGCGCTTCGCCAATTGGGTACGGCGGGCATGCTCGATGACCCACTGAAAACCCGTCTGGTGATTGAAAAACCTTTTGGACGGGATCTCAACTCCGCCCAAGCCCTAAACCGCGTAGTGCAGCAGGTTTGCCAAGAAAAACAGGTTTACCGCATCGACCACTATCTGGGTAAAGAAACGGTTCAGAATCTCCTGGTTTTCCGTTTCGCTAACGCAATTTTTGAGCCGATTTGGAACCGACAGTTTGTCGATCACGTTCAAATTACGGTGGCAGAAACCGTAGGCGTCGAAGACCGTGCCGGGTACTACGAAAGCTCCGGAGCCTTGCGGGATATGATGCAGAACCACCTGATGCAGACTTTCTGTCTCACGGCAATGGAACCGCCCAATTCCCTGGATGCCGATAGTATCCGCACCGAAAAAATGAAGGTTCTGCAAGCAACTCACCTGGCAGACGTGCATAACCTGGAGTTATCAGCGGTTAGGGGTCAATACTCTGCTGGATGGATGAAGGGTAAGCCGGTGCCTGGATATCGAGAAGAACCGGGGGTCAACCCCAACTCCACGACGCCAACTTATGTAGCGATGAAGCTGCTAATTGATAACTGGCGCTGGCAAGGAGTTCCTTTCTATATGCGAACCGGCAAGCGTCTACCCAAGAAGGTCAGCGAGATTTCCATCCACTTCCGCGAAGTTCCTTTCTTAATCTTTCAATCTGCCGCCCAGCAAGCAAGTCCGAATGTGCTGACGATGCGGATTCAGCCGAATGAAGGAATTTCTCTGCGTTTTGAAGCCAAAATGCCGGGAACAGAACTGCGGACGCGCTCGGTAGATATGGACTTTAGCTATGGTTCCTCGTTTGGGATGGCAACGTCCGATGCTTATGACCGGCTGTTAATCGACTGTATGTTAGGCGACCAAACTTTGTTCACGAGAGCTGATGAAGTGGAAGAAGCGTGGCGTGTTGTAACACCGGCATTAAACGCTTGGGAAGCAAGCACTGACCCAGCATCGGTTCCCCAGTATGAAGCGGGAACCTGGGAGCCAGAGGAAGCAGAATTCTTGATTAATCAAGATGGACGCCGCTGGCGCAGATTGTAGTTGGGTTATGGGTAATCGGTAATGGGTAATCAGAGTTGTAAGTATTGAGTTTGAAGTTAGAAGAAACTCTTCCATTCAAAACTCAGACGCAATCAATCGCGCCTCTACAACTTAAAACTTTTTACCAATTACCTTTTTACCAATTACCAATTACCTTTTTACCAATTACCTTTTCCTCAATCACTGAATATGGCAACACAATCTCTTCCGATTGTTTCAATACAACCGCCTAAAGATGTCTCAATGACAGAAATTGAGGCGGAACTGCATCAAATTTGGCAAAGCTACAATAGCGACAATGATAATGGCGAGTCTCCGATGGCTACGCGGGCAACCACATTTACTTTTGTGGTTTACGAACCGGAGGAAACTCAGCAGCTGTTGGCAGCTTTAGGATTTTACAAAGGCCCGATCGATGGAATTGATGGCCCGCTGACAGAGGCGGCGATCAAGACGGCTCAGAAAGCTTATGGACTGCCAGTAACGGGCAAGACGGATGCCGGAATCCTCGACCGACTGCGAGTAGAGCAAGCAAAGAAGCGCTCCGATGGGAATACAAAAGAGGCAGATGCCAGTAATGGTCAGCAGTCTTCCTCAGATAGCTTTAGAATTGCGGATGCGATCGCTGCCGCTAACCCCTGTCGCATCATTGCCCTGTGTCCCGTCTCTGGGGAAGATGAAGGCGTGACTGCCCAAGTCTCAGCCTATTGCCCGATTCAAAAGCAAAGTCATAATACGCTAATCTGCTGCGAATACATTACTCTGCAAGGCACTGCCGAAGCTTTGGAACGCATCGGTGGGATTGTGAGTGGGCTGCTAATCGGCGGTCTACCTAAGTTTCTCTGGTGGAAGGGTACGCCCGATCCCAATGATGCTCTGTTTAAGCGGCTGGCAGCAGTCTGCAATTCTGTGATCGTTGACTCCTGTGTTTTCAACGAACCACAGGATGATTTACTGCGGGTACAAACCCTTCTGGAACAAGGCATTCCGGTTGCCGACCTCAATTGGCGTCGGCTGGCTCCGTGGCAAGAATTAACCGCTGAAGCTTTCGATCCACCAGAGCGCCGCGAGGCTCTTAAGGAAGTGGATAAGGTGACGATTAATTATGAAAAGGGCAATCCTGACCAAGCATTGATGTTTATTGGTTGGCTGGCGAGCCGGTTGCAGTGGCACCCCGTTTCATATACCAAAGAAGGCGGTGATTATGACATCAAGCGGATTGAATTTGTTGCTCCCGATCAGCGGACAATAGAAGCGGAGTTGGCAGGGATTCCTACTGCTGACTGGGGCGATATACCGGGTGACTTGATTGCGCTACGTCTGAGTTCGACGAACCTGGATGCAGACTGTTGTACGGTTTTGTGTTCCGAAACGACGGGTTGTATGCGGATGGAGGCAGGTGGTGGTGCCCAAGCTTGCCGGATTCAACAGGTAACGCCGATGTCTGACCAAAAAGCTGAGTTCTTGTTAAGTCAGCAGTTGCGGCGTTGGAGCCGGGATATGCTTTACGTAGAAAGTATGGCGATCACGGCGGCAATTCTCAAATTAGCGAGCGCGAATGGTTAATCGCGAATTGTTCATTGTTCATAGCAACTGTTCATCGCAACATAGATGAACGATGAACAACAAGCAATGAGTAAATATGGCATTAGCGATCGCCGGAGAACGCAGCGGGGTGGGCAAAACGACAGTTACGCTCGCCCTGCTGTCGTCTTTATGTCGTCGGAGTTACCAGGTTCAATCTTTTAAAGTAGGGCCAGATTACATCGACCCGATGTTTCACACGTACGTGACTGGTCGTGCTTGCCGGAATTTAGACCCGGTACTGACCTCTGAAACTTACGTGCAGCAGTCTTTTCTTGCTCATCGTTACGGAAGCGACTATGCCCTCGTGGAAGGGGTCATGGGGCTATTTGACGGAGTCAAGAGAATTCAGAATGAAAAGTTAAATCTTGAGCAAGAAACGGAAAATTTTGCACTCAGCACTGACTTTGGAAGTACGGCTCATATTGCGCGGCTTTTGGATTTACCCGTGCTGTTGGTGTTAGATTGCAGCCGGTTATCTGGTTCGGTGGCAGCGATCGCTCATGGCTATCGTTCTTTTGACTCTAGAATCAAGATTGCTGGAGTGGTGTTAAATCGGGTGGGAAGCGATCGTCACCTGCAACTGCTCAAAGATGCTCTAGAACCCTTGCATTTGCCCGTTCTAGGCATTTTGCGGCGACAAGATAATATCACTATTCCCGACCGACATCTGGGCTTGGTGCCCACCGCAGAGCTGTCTCAGATGGACGCTTTAATCGATCGGCTTGCGGATTTGGGAGACAGTTGCTTTGAGTGGGAACACCTCTTGCCACTTCTCAAGGTAGAACAAAGGCAACAAATAGAATTAATTCATCCTTCATCCCAGCCTTCAGGGGATATCCTCGATCCCTTAAGAATTGCTGTTGCCCGCGATCGCGCTTTTAGCTTCTATTACCAGGACAATCTAGATACACTTGCATCCCTGGGAGCAGAATTGGTATTTTGGAGTCCGCTGACGGACAAAAGCTTACCAGAAGGCATCCAAGGATTATATTTTGGGGGTGGTTTCCCGGAAGTTTTTGCCCAAAACTTGGCTGAAAATACCGCGACTCGTAATGCAGTGCGGAAGGCTATTTTGGCGGGAATGCCCACTTATGCCGAGTGTGGCGGTTTAATGTATTTGTCCGAAAAAATTGTAGATTTTGAGGGAAATTCTTTCCCGATGGTAGGAGTTTTATCCACCACAGCCGCCATGAGTTCGCGCCTGAGTTTAGGGTATCGGCAAGCGATCGCGCTGCAAGAAAGTCCCCTCCTCCCGGCTGGGGGAACCGTTTGGGGGCATGAGTTTCACCGTTCTCACCTAACTGAGGAACCGGAAGCGCCACTTTTTCAAATTCGGGGGTACGATCCCAAGAGTCCTGTTACCAGTGAGGGATGGGCAGTGCATCACGTTCATGCTTCTTACGTCCATCTTCATTTTGGCGGCTGTCCGGAGATTCCGGCTCGATTTCTCAAGCATTGTCTTCGTTTTTCCCTAGCGGGGAAGGAGTCAAGCGAGACGTAAAAAAGATGGGTGGACGGATGCGAACCGACAGGTTGGCGCTAGACTAAAGCCTCGCTTCACTGTTTTCATGCCCAAAGGGCTGTACGCGATCGCGACTTGTGTCTGCAATGCTTGAGCGTGTAGTAGCCTGCGATCGCAACTGTCACTCTTGTTTGTTTCTTCTGCGTTCAGCTGATGTAAGCTTTAGCTAACTTACGCTAGCCCCTTTCGGCGGACGATTGCTATGTCTTCTGAACAGTTTCAAGCAGCACACGACAGCATTTACATCACAGGTAGGCTACTCTTACAGTCCCTTCAAGAAATTCGAGCAACACGCGAAGGGGAGGAAGACGATACCAAGGCGTTACAACGCATCGAAAATGACATTACTAAAGCGCTATATGCTTTAAAAGAGCAGAAGTATCAAGTTGCGGTTATTGCTCCTCTGAATGCAGGCAAAAACACTTTCCTAAATGCCTTAATAGGTGCAGATATTTTGCCGAGTGAAGCTGAAGCGATTACTGTCTGTCGTACCGATATCCGACATATTGATTCTGGACAAGTGCATAGATTTCTGGAGTATCGAGAAGGACATTGGCAACCTGTTGCGATCGCTTCTGGTGATGCGGTCGAAATTGCCCAAAAATTCCTAGAGCATACTCAATCTATTCGGAATCAACATAATCCCGCTCGGACTATCCGCTTTGAAATAGAACATCCGATTGAAGCAATTAGCACGCTTTCATCTCTAGCTGGCTTTACTCTAAGCGATCTGTCTGTTGAAAATGAGCAAGCATCTATAAAATTCACCCCGACAACAGAGCAAGAACAGATAATCTTAGAAACCTTAGAAAATACCGATGTAATCTTATTTATTTTAAATGAGAATAATTTTAAAAATTATTCTGTATCCGTTTTTTTAAAAAATATAATAGAGAAATATCGCCAAATTTTAGCAATCAATCAAGGTAAGGTTTTCTTTATTATTAATGAGGTTGAGCCGAAAAACACACATATAGACGTTTCTGAAGTTATTGAAATCTGCAAACAAACGTTAATCGGCTTAGGTTTTTCAAGTCCGATTATCTATTCGGCAAATTCTAGAAAAGGACTTTTAGCAAAACTGATTCAAAACGGCACAGCAACTAGCAGTCATACAAAAGAGTTCGTCCAAGTATTTTTAGGGAACTATATAGAAGAAACTGAGGAAGGTGAATTTAGAGTTCCCCAGCCTATAGAAATTGCGCCAAAAGTTCTAAGAGATAGCGGAATTCCTGTTATTCAAGAAATAGTGCTTCAAACAATTATTGAAAATTTAGGTTGGAATCTTCTGAATGGAGTTTTGGCAGAACTCAATAAAGCTGCTAAAGCAATAGAAGATTCCCTGAATACCCGTCTTGTAAGCGGGCAATTAGAAACTGAAAATATGCAAGAAAAGGCAGCTTCCCAAAATACAGAGACGCTAACTAATGAGCCAATTCAAGCATTAGGGAATGACCTGGAGAATTTGGCAACTGAACCCCAAAAAAAGGAAGTTATTCCCCCTCGAGTTGTGACAAGTTTAAAGGAACGGAAAGCTCAACTGAATGAATATATGGATGAATTAACTTTAATTCGGAAATCGTTGGATAGTTGGAAGCCAGTACAGATAATTAACTAAGCTATTAAAGAATTTGGCTGATGGATGCGATCGCGTCTTTTCGCTTCTCTTAGTGCATGAGCGCGTCTATAGCATTACACAGATGCGTTAGGACGTTATTCTAGGGAGAGAAGAGGACTCAGGAGTCACCATGCCGGCTCCCTACAGCTATGACCTGCGCCAAAAAGCAATCGAAGCGGTTAAACGAGGAGAACGCAAAACAAACGTAGCGAAGATGTTTAACATCAGTCGTAATACCCTAGACCTATGGCTCAAGCGGGAAGCACAAACGGGGGATTGTCAAGCCATCACCCACTTTCAAAAAGGCTGTCGCCATAAAATTACTGATTGGGAACGCTTTCGAGCGTTTGCTCAACAGTATGGAGGCAAGACCCAGGCGCAGATGGCGAAGCTGTGGGGCGATAAAGTGACGCAGCAAAACATCAGCCATGCCCTAAAAAAGATTGGTTTGACCCGTAAAAAAAAACATATGGGTATCGAGAACGGGATGAGTCCAAGCGTCAAGCCTTTCAAGCCCGATTGAAGCGTATCCCCTATCCTCAAGTCGTATACGTGGATGAAGCAGGCATCGATAACCGAGATGACTATCCCTATGGCTACTGCCAGAGGGGAAAACGCTTCTATGCCCTCAAGTGTGGCAAACGCACTGGGCGAGTCAGTTGGATTGCCGCACTCAAACTCGGAAAGTTATTTGCACCGATGACCTTTGTCGGCTCCTGTAATCGGGACTTGTTTGAGCAGTGGTTAGGAGAGTGTCTGGTCCCGCAATTGCACCCAGGGGATGTGATTGTCATTGATAATGCTAGTTTCCACCATTCTCAGACGATTGAGGAAATTGTCACAGAAGCCGGGTGTGAAATTTGGTATCTGCCTCCCTATTCTCCAGACTTGAACAAGCTCGAGCATTGGTGGAGTGTGCTGAAAAATTGGATGCGGCAACGCTGGGATGAGTTTGATAGCGTTCGCGATTGTGTTGATGCTGCTTTCAAACAATGTCCTCACGTATTTGCGTAACGCTATACCACAACCGCCAACCTAAAACGCGCTCGTGCAGGAAGATCCCTTAACCCGCCGCATATTCTGTAAACTGTCGCATAAACGGCGATTGAAATCCCAGCACAATATCCTCCTTTAAAACCCCTGCTGCAACTAAATCCGCCGCAATATCATCCTCTGTAGCGTTCCACTGAAGCCAAATCTTTCCACCCTTGATGTCAATGTGGATGACACAACTATGAACCCAATCTTGCCGATCCCACCCCACATATACAATTTGGTAATGATCGCGCTCAATATCGAAAATCGTCTCAACTTCAATATCCCCGTAAGCTGGCTTCCGCTTGCCATAGGTCAAAAGCATTTGTTGCACAAGTTGCCGATACCGCGCTAGCTTCTCCATTCGACAATCACCTCACGCTCTGCATCGTAAATAATCATTTTGACCTGATTTTCCTCCACCATCGCCTTCGGAAAATCAAGTTGAAAAAATGTTTTGTCAGTCGTCAGAGGCACTGCTAAATATAAAATACGTTCTGGCTCTCGCCGCCTCAGTGCACCTCTGTAATTGATGAATTGCCCTAATGCAGTATGGAATTCTGATATTGCAGATGACCTCTCCAGAAAGCTTTTGACCTCAACTGCAATCTTCTCACCTTCCCGTTCTGCTGCAATCAGTTTTTCTGCTGCCAAATCAATAGACATATTTACACCACCCACACCAATTGAGAGCGGATCGTGAGTAATCTGCCAACCGTCCTTCTGTAAAGCTCTCTTGACAACTTCATGAAAGACATCTTTAGCAGACATACGTATCAAGACTAATATTTCCTGCTTCCATGCTACCTACAGGGTGGGCGAAAGATGATCGCTCTTGATAAAGACGCTTAGTTAATGTGCGAACTGACAAGTCAGCGCTTCGCTATCGCGTCTACCACAACCACCAACCTAAAACGCGATCGCGTCTCTTCCTGGCTTTTTCTCCTTGCTTCGCAGTTCATCCTCCCAAATTCCCCGCCTTACTTAAATCTGCTTCCTGACTTTCCGCCTTATAAACGTTGATTTTGTTGTTCAGTTCGCGGATGCGGCGGGACAGCAAACGAATGATGTTCACCGCAATTCCTGGCGTCTCATCAATCGCATCATACAGTTGCAACTGCGTCAGCATCAGACACTCGCAAGATTCCAAAGTCGTAATCGAAGCCGAACGCGGCTCAGCATCAAACAACGACATCTCCCCAAAGGTGGCTCCCTGCTCTAAGTGCGCCAAATCTCGACCGCCAAAATGAACCCGTACCCTGCCGGAAACGACAATGTAGAGCGATCGCCCCTCTTGTCCTTCGGTAAAAATCGTATGATGCGCTGGAAAGGATAGCTCATCCATCACAGAAGCCAGCCGCACCAGAAAATCATCCCGCAGTTCCTGGAAAATCGGGACGCCTCTGACAAATAATAGGCGCTCAACGCTGGTTAACATCGGAATCTAGACTCTAGACTTTGGACTTTTAGACTTTAGACTTTTAGACCTTGGACTTTAGACTTTAGACTTGAGAACAGCCCATCGTCATTAGGGTAATCATCCAGAGTCCAGAGTCTCTAGTCCCTCTATTGTCCCAGTTCTGCCATCATCTGCTGAACTTGGGCGGCGACAAGGCGATCGCGGTCATTTTTCAGGACGGGCAACATTTCCTGCAAAGCGCGGGGTGCAGCGGCTCTCAAATAAGCCAAAACCGCTTCCCGCACAAAGCCGGTGGGATGGCGCAGACACACCAGCGTCTGTTCTGGCGTCAAACTCCATTTCGCCTGACGTGCTGCATGAAAACAACATGCTAAAGGCCAGTCTGACAGAAAATGACGTAAATCCAGCAACCGACGCAGGCGATCGCTCTGAATCATCGGTTGATAAGGAAACATCTCTGCCAAGTTTTGCAGTTTTTCTTTCTCCGGTCGCCGGTCGAGAAGTCCCACGAGCGATCGCTTCTTAGCAATATCTAGAGTATTATCCAAAATTTCCAACCCCAGCGCGATATTCGACGGCGAATCAGATTGGAGATTAAATGCTGCTGCTTGAATCGAGCTAGCCGGATAAAGAAACTTCATGAGCAAAAAACACCGCTCAATCACATCCGACTGCTCTTCCAGAAGTGCCCGTTGTAGCAATGAGAGCGCTGACTGGTTCGCTTCTCGTGTTGAGGCGAAAAACGACTCGATTGGCTCATCCGCTGACAAATCTACTAAAGCAGCATACAAGTGTCCGACAAACAGCATTTCCTGCTCAATCAACATTTCAACGCCGCTGCGACCTAAGCGGTCGAGAACCCCATCTATTCCGGTTTCATGGGGCATTTTGAGCAGAATTCGCAGGATGTTGCGTCGCGTAGTCCCCCAGCCGGTTTTTAGATGAGCCACCAACTGATTGAGGGCTTCCGGCGTGCCAATTTGACCCATCGCGCTCCAAGCCTGTAGCCTTACCAAATCTGGTTTGTGGATATCTTGTGCTAGCTCGACCAGCATCGGAATCGCTTCATCTCCTAAACGCACAATCGCACCGAGAGCGGCTTCGCGGGTAGATTTGTAGTAAAGCCCTCGCACCAGAGCCGGATAGTATTCGTGTAAGTGGGTTGAAGAAATTACCTCTAGCAAGGCGCAGCGCACGCGCAAAGACTCATCTTGTAACAAACTAGGAATATAAAGTCGCAGTGCCTGCAAATAATCTGCCTCTCCCAGCGCTCGACAACCCATGACTCGTTCCCGTTCCCGTTGATGAGTCAGCATCCGGCGCAAGGTATTGGTCGCTTCGGCTTTCTCCGTCGGAGTACCCCGGCGCAATATTAAAGCGGCGGCGGTTCCCCGCACCACCGGGTCTACGTTTGGGCGGAGGTAGGGCTGCAACTGGCTAATATCAGGAGTTTCCTGAGTTAGCCAGATATAGCGCAGAGCAACAGCAAGAACTTCTGGATTGAGTTTTTGAGCAATCAGCCCCTGAACTTGGTCTAAATAAGTAGGATTCGGCGTCAGCAGCATTGCTTCTAGGCTCTGGCGCTGCAAGGCTGGAGTGAGGTGCGTCAGCAGCGGAGCAAGGATTTCGCCCACATCCTCCAAGTCGATTTGGCACAGGAGTTCGATGCAAGAGCGTTTATCTGCTTCCGTACCTGGTTTTTCCAGTGTTTCGACGACAGCACGCTTGAGGACTCGCAGATCGACATCTGAGACGCTTAGGCGTTCTCCTTGAGCGCTCTGAACCAGCAAGCCGACATAGCTCGATCGGAGCAGGAAAACAATTAACAGCCAGAGGAGGGCAAAAATAATAATAACGGCGACAAACACCCAACTTTGGAGCGCTCGCAGCGAGTTCTCCGACAGGTTGTGAAAAGCAAAGGCTAACAAGCTGATGATGCCTAAAATCCCCGCTCCAGTAAATCCTGTGGAGAGGGATTCGGCAATGCCTCGCACCTGAGCCATGATTGAGCTGCGAATGTTATCGGGGAGCGGTTGGAATAGAACCGGCCCAAGGGCAGCCATAAGGGTATAGCGCAGCAGTTCGTCTATAAATTTGAGGAAGATCAGACCTAGAAAAAAGCCTGTAATCCCAGTGAGAGCAACCAAGCTAAGAATAATAATTGCCACAGGCAACAACATAGCGGCAACAAATACTCCCAGCCGTTCGATGGCGCGACTGGAGATAAACCACTGGGTTGCTAGTTCGCATAAACCCACGATGCCGCTAAACAAACCGAGGAAGCTGGCAATTTCTTTGCTATCAAAGTTCAGCTCTAATTGACTCAGATACTGAAAATCGATTAACAAAAACAGAATCTGCCCGACGATGAAGAAGCCAAATAAGGGGATGACGTAGCGCTGTAAGGGGCCTCTCAGACGCCTGGATGTGAAGTCGCTTTCTTGATTTAAGTTGGCTCTGACGGGAGAATCCGGAAAGGCTTGCTTGTACTGCTGGGTGAGATAAAAAAGGCTACAAGCTCCCAACCCCATCATCACGACAGCAACTAGGGAAACGTTATTCAGTCCAACGGTGGCGAGGATTAGGGGGAGGGAAAAACCACTGACAACATCTGCAACGAGGATGCCACTACTAATGAGGGGGTAGGTGCGCTTAATTTCCCGGATATTGAAGAGTTGATTAGCAGTAATGGAAGTGTTGAGGTCATTGAGGACGTTAATCGCTTCCACCCACAGCCGCATCAGAAAGACTGTGACGCCAGCCAAATAGACAATATCTAATCCCAGGCGGAATAGGACAAGGGGGATGACTGCAAGGGAGGCTACTAGGACAACTACCCAGCGCAAAGGCAAAATCTTTTGCATCCAAGAGTAGACAAAGCCCAGGCTCGAACCGATACCCGCTGAGAGGATATAGAACAGGGGCAATTGCTCTGCGCCATACTCTTTCAGAAAAAGGGCTACAGTACTAGCTTCTGCCCAGATGATGCCGATGGAAGTTGTGGTATAGAAAGCGAACATGAATAGTGTTCGCTCTCCTTCTTCTGGACGAAGATTGACCCACTGGAGTAATCCCCGACCCCAATCGGACCAAGACCAAGCGCGATTGTTCAGTTTCATTGGTATTTTGTCCGTTGTCAGTAGTCAGTGGTCAGTGTTTCTTTTTTGCCACTGACCACTGTTCGGGCGACGCCTGGTCTTCCCCACACCACTGACCACTGACTACTGACCGCCGACTACTGAGCTATTTTTTCGGAGACAGCAGCATCATCATGTTGCGACCTTCTTTTTTGGGAGCTTGCTGCACTTCCGCTAGTTCCTGTAAATCCGTCGCCATCCGCTTGAGCAAGTCCTCGGCTAAATCGCTGTGTTGAATTTCGCGACCTCGGAACGTAATCGTGGCTTTGACCTTATCTCCCGCTTTCAGAAAGCGCTCGGCTTGATTAACTCGCACCTGATAGTCATGCTCTTCAATCTTGTAGCGCATCTTCACTTCCTTGACATCAGCCGTATGCTGATTTTTCCGAGCTTCCCGCGCTTTTTTCTCTTGTTCAAATTTATATTTGCCATAGTTCATAATCCGGCAAACGGGGGGTTCTGCCTTATCGCTGAGCAGGACAAGATCCAGCTCTTTTTCTTCAGCGATGCGGATAGCCTCGTTTGGCGTCATAATTCCCAGCTGCGTGCCATCGGTGTCAATGACGCGAATTTGGGGAAAACGAATACGTTCGTTAATTTGGGGTAGATCGCGAGTGCGTCTTTTCTCAATCACAGGCATTAGGGTTATGTTTGCTCGGTTAGTTGATGAGGTTAATTTTGATAGCAGTGGGTTGTTGAATGTTTGAGCGATCGCACTAGAGCTACAGGCTGCTTCCTGGCGTTCTCAATTTCATTCCCAAAGAAACCAAGTTTTTCTTTCCTTGTATCTGCCATTCTACTGAGTATGGGAGAGTTTCTGTCTATAGTTGTTCACGTAACTTCCAAAAAGCGATCGCTCCCATCTCCCCCTCAACGACTGCTGATTGGCAATTTATGCAGACGATGCAAGTCTGGTGTTCGGGGTAGAGACTTTTTCTGTGCAGCCATACAGCATGGGTTTTGTCTAGGTTTGTTAACTTAAGTTCTCAGAAACCCTGATGAGACACGCTCTAGCAGCAAACCACTAAAATGGAAATTAACAGACAAAGATAAAGTTTATAAAACTTATTAATTTGAGGCAAAAGCGATCGTGACCCAGCATTGGCAGCATCGAATTGGCAGTCAAAGAGACTGGGTTTGGCGGGGTTGGCAGACTCGCTATACATACATCCGGGCGTCTCAACCGACACAAAAGACGACCCCCTTATTGCTGCTGCATGGATTTGGGACTTCCATTGGACACTGGCGACACAATCTAGCGGTACTCGGTCAGTCTCACACGGTTTATGCGCTGGATATGCTGGGATTTGGGGCATCCCGGAAGGCGCAGGCAGATTACAAAGTCGATCTATGGGTAGAGCAAGTTTATGATTTCTGGCGGACTTTCATTCAGCAGCCAGTAGTCTTAGTCGGAAATTCGATAGGATCGCTGGTGTGTCTGGCAGTGGCAGCCGCGCATCCAGAGATGGTGAAGGGCTTTGTGATGATGAGTTTGCCCGATCCCTCCGTGGAGGAAGAGGCAATTCCCGCCTGGTTGCGCCCCGTTGTGGCAGGGGTCAAAGGTGTTGTGGCTTCACCCGTGATTCTCCAGAATGTTTTTTATCTAGTCAGGCGTCCGTCCTTCGTCCGCAAGTGGGCTGCGATCGCTTACGCTAACCCAAATGCTGTCACCGACGAACTGGTAGATATTCTGGCAGGTCCCGCTCAAGATCGGGGTTCGGCAGCAGCATTCGGTGCCATCCTTAAAGCGATGACCAGTGCTAAATTTAGCCCCAGTGTCAAAACCTTACTGCCAACCTTGAACACGCCCATGCTCTTGATTTGGGGTCGGCAAGATAAAATGATTCCTTTTAGCGTACTGGCTCGATTTAGGGATATCAACCCTAAGCTTCAGTTGGTTGAGCTGGATGCAGGTCACTGTCCCCATGACGAATGTCCAGATGAAGTTAACCAGATTATCCTCAACTGGCTTGAAACGATGCCTGAAGACCAGGTAGATAGCTCTGCTACACCCCAAAAACAGTTAGCAGTGAGTGATTAGCTTTTCGCCAAGTAGGGTGGGCACTTCCCACCCTATCGATTTTTTCTTCTAGCCTCGAATTTCTAGGCCTCTAACTTCTAGCCAATGGTGACTTGATCGGTTTGGACACCCGTGGCACCCTCCACACTCCGGGCGACCGAGACCATTTGATTGAGAATTTGCTGGCTGGGAACTTGTCCTTTTAGCACAACTGTGCCGCCGGTTTGGGCTACATAGAGCGTATTAATATCATCCAGATCCGGATCTTGATCGAAAGCTAGAGCAACCCGCTTGGCAAGTCCGCTTTGGTCATATTCTCCAGTTAATCCCACTCGCTCTGGCGGAATCGTCTCGCTGCTACTTGCAGTGCCGGTTGAGGCAGGAGCTTGAGCTGTCGGTGCTGGTACCGCATTAGTTTGTGCATTTTGCGGCTTTTCCATGCCAAAAAGTCTTTTTAACCAACCCATAGGTATTTTTGCTCCGAATTAAGCTGAACTACACCATTATTATGAAATTACTAAATCAAGACATCTATCAATGAAAAGATTTAAGGTTTTCCGGGGGCTAAAAATCCCTAAATATACAGAGATAGCCGTTTTTTTGTAGCCAAGGGGTGCTATACAGTAACATTAAGATGTAGCTTCGTTAACGTAATTTCTGTTAACATTGCCTTCGCATACCGTGTAGGTAGTAAGTCTTTGCTAACGTACTGCTTACAACCCACGTAGCTTCTTGTAGGGAAGCAAAATATTGCTTAGCGTGTTGAAAGCAACATCGCGCCTCCGCCTGTTTTGTATAAAATGAAACATACCCTTTCAGTTTTGGTTGAAGATGAAGCTGGAGTCCTGACTCGGATTGCCGGTTTGTTTGCCCGTCGGGGATTTAATATTGAAAGCCTTGCTGTTGGACCAGCTGAACAGCTCGGAATCTCCCGGATTACAATGGTCGTGCCGGGAGATGACCGGGTAATCGAGCAACTCACCAAGCAGCTCTACAAGCTGGTGAATGTACTAAAAGTCCAGGATATAACGGATACTCCGTGTGTAGAACGAGAGCTGATGTTGCTGAAGGTGAATGCTACCAGCTCCAATCGCTCGGAAGTGATTGAACTGGCTCAGGTTTTCCGCGCTAGGGTAGTAGACATTGCGGAGGATGCGCTCACTTTAGAAGTGGTGGGAGATCCAGGCAAATTGGTGGCGATTGTTCAAGTGCTGAATAAATTTGGTTTGCGTGAAATTGCTCGTACCGGCAAAATCGCCCTTACCCGCGAGTCGGGTGTTAACACAGAGTTTCTCAAGTCTCTGGAAGCTAAGCTTTAATCGAGGTAAGGGAATTTTCAGCTTGCTGATGCGGGAAGTAGACAGAAGCATCAATTTTCCTCGCTCGGCGATTGCGCTTTTTATCATCTGTTCTTCTCTTCTATTCGCGCTTATTTTCTCCGAGTCTCCAGTCTACTGAGTCTGGCTCGGAGCTTTTTTTAGTAAGGTACTCCAAACGACTTTCCAGGAAATCTACCCAATCGCTGTTATTCCCTGGCTTCCTACTTGCCCTGTGTAGCCAAAGACTGGCATAGCTATAGAAGCGTGAGATTAGAGGTTCCCTTCCCGGAGTAGGCAAGGAATCCCCTTGAGTACAACTTTGTCCTAAACATTCGCAAAAGTTTCCGGATGAGCTGATGCCTACCTCGGATTAGAGGCACTGGATTATATCAGGAGCGGTTAGAGTTTAGTCCTTGCTCAGGACAGATACTATTTTCTTTTATCAGAAAAATCGTTTATTCTCTGATAACTACATAATAAGATGTGAGTTGCCGAAACAGCCGTCAAGAACCTCTGCTAAAGGGGGAGTTGCGAACCTGGTTGGTTCGCAAACCATTCCTGGATGCCAATGCTGGGAGCAATACCGAAAATTCCTGCTGGGTACGCAGTTCCAGATGGTTCCCTATCTGGATTCTTTATAAGACTCTTGGCTTAAGCCCCTAGGAAAAGAGACATCTTGGCAGAAATGAGTGGAGGAACTCATTTTAATCAACGATTTCTGGGAATCATAAAACTCACGTATAACAAAGCTGCCTGACGATAATTCTGGCGAATTATCAGTCAATTGCAAATGCAAAACCTAAGCAGCTCCGAAGCCGGTTCATCTGATTAAAAATAGTATTTGTGCCTATTCGTTTTTAAAATACCGCTACTGCTAAAGCATTGGCAGAGGAATATTGTCTATCGAACGCGCAGGCCAAACGTAGAAGCAATGACCGATCTGAGCCGACCAGAAGAGGCAGATGCATACAACCAACGCTCATTAAAGACGCTCTTGAGAGCGATCGCCCTTTCTCAGGGGCAATTCTCGCTAATTTTGGTGCGCTGCAACTATAGCTTGTTGCAACAGCGGATGGTGCAGCAGGTACGGGAACAAAATCCGTTTCCCGTGCGCGAGGTGATATTAGCAGATTCGGTCAAGACGCTTTACAACCCCATCTTGGAAGCGCTGGAAGAGCCAGGGAATACGTCTCGACAAACAGAAATATTGTCCGCCGCGATGATTTTAGGGCTGGAGTCGGTAGTCGCTCTCGATCAACTGCTGACCTCAACCAATCAAGTACGCGATGAATTTCGCGCTCAGTTTCCTTTCCCCCTCGTGTTGTGGCTCTCCGACGCGGTGCTACAAAAGCTGATTCGGTTTGCGCCAGATTTCAAAAGCTGGGCAGCTTCTTCGATCCGATTTGTGATGTCAGGGGATGAGTTAATCGAATTATTGCGGCAGAAAGCGGACTCTCTATTTGCCAGAGAGCTAGATTCTAGCAATTTTGAGTTGTTGCACCATTCCGCTCTCGATTTAGTTGTTGGTTCCCAGCATCGCCTAGAACTGGAGTCGGCCTTAACAGATTTGCGGCGTCGCGGGCAACAATTGGAGCCTCAACTACAGGCAAGTCTCGAATTTGTGCGGGGGCGCAATGACTACGCCACCGATCAAATCCAGTCAAGCATCGCCCATTATCAACGAAGTCTGGCTTATTTCAGGACTGAAGACTCAGAACTGTTAGCAAAGCGCCACGAAGTACGGACTGGGGAAAACATCAGAAATGAGGGTCAAGAGGCAAGCACCACGATTTCCGATTCTCTGTGTGTCGTTAGTCCTCAGCACTCAGTCCTAAAAGTGGGTTTGCTGCTGTTTCACTTGGGGCAATGCTATACCCGTTTGGCTAACTTGCGACCGGAAATGAGCCGCCAGCACTGGAAGCAAGCGAGAGATTATTTTCAGCAGTGCATTGAAGTTTTTGAGGAAGCTCAACGTCCAGAACTGGTTGCTAAGTTTATTTCATTCCTTTGTGAAGTGCTGCGGCGTTTGGAAGCGTGGGCGGATTTGCAGGAGCTGGCAGAAAAAGCTTTGATCCTGCATCAAACTTATGATGCAAACCTCCAGCAGGCTCAAGATTTTGGCTTTCTGGCGGAGGTGGCGCTTAACCAGTCCAATTGGATAGAAGCGTATCAGCAAGCGACTCTGGCACTTTCAACGCTGGCGGAAGAAACGTTCCAGACAACTTCTGCCGCAATCCCCCAATCTCAGTACGAAAGTTTATATTTGTTGCTGCTGGCACAGTCTCAGAAACATTTGGGACAGCGGCAAGCTGCTGCCGCGATTCAAAACTTGGAACAAGCGCTCAACAAGTGTAACCATCAGTACGATCCCCATTTATGTTTGCGGATTCTCAAGGCACTGCGATCGCTCTACTTTCAGCAGGGTGATTATCTGCAAGCCTTTCAACTGAAGCAAGAGCAGCGTTCCCTGGAGCATCAATACGGGTTCCGTTCTTTTACAGGTGCCGGACGCCTACAGCCTTACCGGCAGGCTCTGAACCCAGGCGTCACATCTGGAGGAGATATGCGCCTGGGAGGGTCGATTCCCCAGGAAATTGCTGCTTCTGGTCGGCAGCAGGATGTCACTCGCCTCATTGACCGGATTGGCCGCAATGACTACAAATTGATTGTGATTCACGGTCCTTCTGGAGTTGGTAAAAGCTCAATTATCACTGCTGGTTTAGTTCCAGCACTCCAGCTCAAAAGCATCGGCGCACGTGATGTTTTACCTGTCGTTATCGAAGTTTATAAAGATTGGGTAGGGACGCTGGCAAGACAATTATCGAAGGAACTCAGAGTCAGAAACCAGGAATCAGAACTCCCTTTAGAGGAGGAAGACGCCCAACACCTTCCCGTCCCGATCGCGTCCGGACAGGAGTCAGAAGATAGCAGCGAAGTGAGAACGGGCGGAGAAACTTTATCTTTACAGGAAATCTTAGAAGAAAGCGATCGCGCTGAAGAAATGCCAATGTCTGCGGTTCCGCCGACACTACTTGCTGCCAACCTCCTAGAACAGTTGCGACACAATAGCGATCGCAATCTGTTAACCGTTCTGATTTTTGACCAGTTTGAAGAATTCTTTTTCGTCTGTACTAATCCAGCGATGCGGCGGCAGTTTTATGAATTTTTGCGCGACTGCCTCAACATTCCCTTTGTAAAAGTTATTTTGTCTCTGCGAGAAGACTATCTGCATTATTTACTAGAGTGCGAACGACTCCAGTATTTAGATGTCATAAATAACGACATTTTAAACCAAGATATTCGCTACTATTTGGGGAATTTTTCTAAGCCGGATGCGCGGCAGATTGTTAAAAGCTTAACCGAACGCTCTCCATTTTTTTATTTAGAGCCACAGTTAATTAATCGGTTAGTGGAAGATTTGGCTGAAGAACTGGGAGAGGTGCGCCCCATTGAATTGCAATTAGTGGGTGCCCAATTGCAGGAAGAAGAAGACAAAATCACCACGATGCAACAGTATCAGCAATTGGGAGCGAATCCGAAAGCCGAACTGGTTGAGCGATTTCTGAAAAAAGTCATTGCTGATTGTGGTATCGAAAATGAAGCTTTGGCTTGGAACGTTTTATTTTTATTGACGAACGAGAAAGGAACGCGACCCCTGAAGACGAAGCAAGAGCTGGCAACCGTATTGCAGCTTGAGGCGGAAAGAGCAGTGGGTGGGGAAATGCCTCTACTAGACTTAATTTTAGAAATTCTTGTAGGATCTGGTTTGGTTTTCGTGATTTGGGAAGGGTCAGAAGCCCGTTACCAATTGGTTCATGATTATCTAGTCGATCGGATTCGTCAAAAATCCGATCTGAACTTGAAAGCCCAATTAGCACAAAGTGAGGAAAAGCTGTATCAGGCACGGAAACAACAATTGCGAACGATTGGCGTCGGCATTATGATGACAATCCTGGCAGTTTCTGCCGGGGGATTTGCGCTGCGAGCCGAAGCTCAAAGAAAGCTGGCAGCGATCGCGCAAACCAATGCTCAACTCACCGCCCTAAGTGCTTCTTCCGAAACGCTCTTTGTCTCCTACAAAGAATTTGATGCCTTAATTGAAGCCTTGAGGGCAGGGAAAAGCCTCGAAAGTGCAGTTGGGGTAGAACCCGATACCCAAATGCGCGTCGTTACGGCGATGCAGCAGGCAATCTACGGAGTACAAGAACGCAATCGCTTGGAAGGACATCGTGATGTCGTTTGGAGCGTCAGCTTTAGCCCCGATGGTCAGACAATTGCCTCTGCCAGCGTCGATAAAACGGTAAAACTTTGGCGGCGCGATGGCAAGATCCTGAAAACCTTGTCAGGTCATCGTGAGAGCGTCACCAGCGTCAGTTTTAGCCCTAACGGTCGCCTCTTAGCTTCGACTGGTTCTGACAAGACAATAAAACTTTGGCAAACAGACGGTACTTTACTAAGAACGATTGACAAAGCACACGGTAGTTTGGTTAATCACGTCAGCTTTAGCCCAAACGGTCAACTATTAGTTTCGGCAAGCGATGACAAAACGGTAAAGCTTTGGAACTATCGCACCGGCAAGTTGCTGAAAACATTGAAACACAACGGAAAAGTTACCAGCGCCACTTTTAGCCCGGATGGTCGATTTTTAGCATCGGCGAGTGACGACAAAACAGTGACAATCTGGAACATGGCTTCCATGACGGTCGAGCAACCCTACAAAATCCTCAAGGGACATACTGGCAAAGTAACCAACCTCAATTTCAGTCCCGATAAGCAGTTGTTAGCTTCAGCAAGCGATGACAAAACAGTCAGGCTTTGGAACTACCAAACTGGACAAACGATCCGGGTTCTTCAGGGACACAGTGACTGGGTGTTTGGAGCGAGTTTTAGTCCGAATAGCCAGATGATTGCCTCTGCCAGTAATGACAATACAATGAGACTCTGGCATCGCAACGGGAAGCTGCTGAAAATCCTGCGGGGACATAGTGATGGGGTGACAAGTGTTAGTTTTAGCTCCGATGGTCAGACGATTGCTTCTAGTAGTTACGATAAAACTGTCAAATTCTGGCGACTTAATGATATGTCGCGCACTGTTTTAAGAGGACATACGGATCAGATATATGATGTGAGTTTCAGTCCCGATGGTCAGATGGCTGCCTCTGCCAGTCAAGATAATTCAGTGAAGTTGTGGGACAGAAGCGGTTCTTTGATCGCTACGTTGAATGGACATAAAGATCGGGTCAATAGCGTGAGTTTTAGCCCCGACTCTCAGTTGATTGCTTCTGCATCTCGTGACAAGACGTTGAAACTCTGGAATCGCTCGGGTACGCTTCTCAACCCCCTGAATGAGCCAAATAAGCACAGCGATTGGGTTTTGGATGTGGCGTTTAGTCCCAATGCCAAAATGATTGCTTCTGCTTCTCGTGATAAGACGGTAAAACTTTGGGATACTTCGGGCAATTTGATTAAAACTTTAACTGGGCATCGCGATCGCGTTAATGCAGTGGCTTTTAGCCCCGACGGGGAATTACTGGCGACTGCTAGCGACGATCATACGGTCAAAGTCTGGACTGCCGAGGGAAAATATCTGCAAACCTTACCGGGACATAGTGGTTGGGTTTTGGATGTCGCTTTTAGCCCGGATAGTCAGCTAATCGCATCCGCGAGTTATGACAATACGGTTAAACTTTGGCGGCGCGATGGTTCTTTATATCGAACTTTGAAAGGGCATACGGATAGCGTTGCTCACGTTAGTTTTAGCCCGGATGGTCAAATTCTAGCGACGACGACCTGGGAAAACACGGTGCAATTGTGGCGACTGGATGACACGTTAATTAAAACGCTCCCAGGTCATAGCGATCGCGTTACCAGTGTGAGTTTCAGTCCAGATGGCAAGATTCTAGCTTCTGCCAGTAAGGACAAAACCGTGATGTTGTGGAATCTGGATCTCGATAATCTCCTGGCACGCAGTTGTAGTTGGGTGCAGGACTATTTAGAAAACAATCCCAAAGTCCGAGAAAGCGATCGCCTACTTTGTGATAATTAGTGGTTTTGGGTCATTCTATGATGAACCGCGTTGGCGGAGAGAGCGCCAAGGAAGAAAAATGAAAGAAGTTTATAAATAAATGAGAATTGCTAAATAACAAGCTGAAATGCTTAATGAGTAAGAGTTTTGGTGTACCCCACGCGAACGAAGATTGCTAGAGGAACGTGGGCAGTAGAAACTAGGGCTTTGAACTATAAACTAATGACTAATTGACTCATCTCTAACAACAATGGCAAACGTTCGCTTAGAAGGAATTACCCGAAAATTTAATAATGCTACTGCGATTGAGGATATTTCCTTCGAGGTGCCGGATGGGCAGTTCTGGGTGATGGTGGGACCTTCCGGTTGTGGCAAATCCACGATTTTGCGGACAATTGCGGGTTTGGACACGCAAAGTAGCGGCAATCTCTACATTGGGAATGTCCTGATGAATGAGATTCCTGCTAGGGCAAGAGATGTGGCGATGGTGTTCCAAAATTACGCCCTCTACCCGCACATGACCGTTGCTAAAAATTTAGCTTTTGGTCTACGGATGCGTGGAACTGACGCGAAAACGATGCAGGAACGAGTAGAGACGGTCGCGCGATCGCTCGATATCGCCCATCTCCTCGACCGCAAACCCAAGCAGCTATCGGGGGGACAACAGCAACGGGTGGCATTAGGGAGAGCGATCGCTCGTCAACCCCAAGTATTCTTATTAGATGAACCCCTCTCTAACCTAGATGCCCAGCTGCGAGACGATACCAGGGCAGAACTCAAGCAATTGCACCAACAAGTGGGAATTACCACGATCTACGTCACCCACGATCAGGTAGAGGCGATGACCCTAGCGGATCGAATTGTGGTACTCAATCGCGGTCGGATTCAACAAATTGGCGACCCGCAAACAATTTATGCGCGACCGGCAAATTTGATGGTTGCTACATTCTTAGGCAATCCACCGATGAATATTCTCCACGCGACTTATACGGGTGAAGTTTTTCAGGTGGGGGATCAGGCTTTATCTTGTCCTCCAGCGCTTCAGGACAAGTTGCAACTCAGACAGGGACAGGGCATAGAGTTAGGGATTCGCCCAGAGCATATAACAACTAAAAATGAAAAATTAAAGATTAAAAACGAACAAGAACCCGAAGCCTTTGGTCGGGACGGGGTCTTGCCTCTACAGCACTCACTGCTGATGGTTGAGGTGAAGGTTGTAGAACCGCTGGGACGGGAGACACTGATTCGGGCGAATTTACCGGCGTCTGGGGTACCGATCAATATCCAGGCAGCTTCAGATTGGCGGGGTCATTCCGGCGATCGCATTTCTGTACAGCTCGACCTCAACCAGTTATTTGTCTTTGACCCCACCACGGGCGATGCTCTGTTTCCTTAAGAATTCGCGACTTGTTAACAGCTTTGGAAATGTTTCTCAACAACTTGCAATATTCTCTCAGCAGAACGACCATCGCCAAAGGGATTAATTGCCGTTGCCATTGCTTGATAAGCACTGCGATCGCTGAGGAGTTCTGTTGCCGCTGCAAGAATTTGATTGGGTTCTGTTCCTACTAATTTTGCAGTTCCCGCGGCTACCGCCTCTGGTCGTTCGGTGGTTTCCCTCAATACCAGTACCGGCTTCCCCAAACTCGGTGCTTCCTCCTGCAATCCTCCAGAATCAGTCAATACCAAATAACAGCGTTGAATCGCCCCTACCAGTTCGGCGTAATCTAACGGTTCTGTTAAGAAGATTCTGGGATGATTACCGAGAAGTTCTTGTAGCGGTTCTCTCACAGTCGGGTTGCGATGGAGCGGCAACAGTAATGCAGTATCCGAAAATTTATCTAATATTTGGAGAAATCCCTCCGCAATTCCCCGCAGGGGTTCTCCCCAGTTCTCGCGTCGGTGGACTGTTGCCAGTAGCGTGCGATATCCACTCCAGTCCAAACCGGGAATCGGGCAATCCGGCTGACTTTTCGCCACGGTTAATAAAGCATCGATGACTGTATTCCCAGTATGGTGAACTTCGCCAGTGACGCCAGAACGTTGCAGATTTTCTACCGCTAGGGTTGTGGGGGCAAAATGTAACTGAGTTAGCTGAGAAATTAATCGCCGATTGGCTTCTTCTGGGTAAGGATTAAAAAGCTCGTCGGTGCGTAATCCCGCTTCCACATGACCGACAGGAATTTTTTGATAAAACGCTGCTAAAGCTGCGGCAAAGGCTGTGGTTGTATCTCCTTGAACTACTACCAAATGAGGCTGTAACTGTTTAAATACAGTTTCCAATCCTCGCAAACTACGACAAGTAATATCTGTCAGAGTTTGTTGATGTTGCATAATTTCTAAATTTTGGTCGGCATTCAGCCCAAATAGCTGCATGACTTGCTCGACCATCTCTCGATGTTGACCCGTCAATATTACGTGAGTTTGAAAAGTTAGCGATTCCTGAAACTTTTGGATAACAGGTGCTAGCTTAATGGCTTCCGGACGGGTTCCCAGCGTGATGCAAACTTTGATAGGAGATGGCGGCATGGAAATTTAACTTAATTGGGAATAATCGGGAGAGAAGCGCGATCGCACTTCTCTTCCCATCCTACGCTTGCCATTTTCCTACGAAAAGACCCGGCAGGTGCCGGGTCGCAGAACTCTTGCAGACAATAGACTAACTTATTAAAAGCGTTCACAGGCCATTCAAGAATCTAGATCGCAGGTTAGTGGGCAAGCTGCATAGACAGAGGTATGTAGCGGATTGGCTTCACCATGCAGCCAGTGCAACCAACGAACTTCTTGAGGATTAACACCCTTCAGCGTTAGCAATGCCGCACCAGCGACAACTGCCAAAATATTCCCGCCAATTAAAGCTCCAGCGACCAACAAAACTGCGCTAACTGGCAGTACAGATTGTAAAGCGATCGCTAACAAAGCGCCAACCGTAACCATCAAAACAACTAAGGGGAAACCCACCACCAGCAAGCAAACCCCTAAAGTAAAAGTCCAGATCAAAAAGCTCTTGACCATAGACAATGAATACACTTTTGCCAAACCTTGATTGTGACTTAATTGCACGATTTTTTCTCCTGATAGTCAAAGAACAAATTTATATGCGGAAAATGACTTTTAATCGATCCCCTAGTATCGACTAAGTGAAAATCAGTATAGTTAATCCTTTTCTTTAGATGAGCCGTTCTTAACCAAAATTTACAGTCAATCCAGAAGATTTATGGATGCGAAACTTTTCCAAATGCTCTATATTAGACTGCCTTATAAAACGACCATCATCCAAAAGATAGAAATTTGAAGAGGTTCTAGGTTTCAGTCTTTTCCACCAATCGAGCAATTTTGTAGCCCAAGCAGTGGCAGAGCGAAACAACCAAACCCGCTTTCAGTACGCTTAACATATCTTATAACTTTCAACGGGTATTCTCATAAACCAGCTCATCTAGGGCTAACGGGTAAACCGCCGCCAGACGGCTAAGTTGCCACTGCTGCTGTTTTGAGCTGGTAAGAGAATTTTTGGCGTTGAATGTTAGCGAACCAAAAGTTTTGGGAAAACTAGGAATAGGAGTTTTTAAGGCTCCTCAAATAAAAGCTGTGGCGTGTTCCACCGAATCGCTTTGCGTCTTAAAAGAACGTATTCGCGGGCTATCCTTAGCTTTTTTTGTAACGATTCCTACAAATTTTCAATCAGTGGTAGTTGAAAGATGACAGAACCGCAGCGTCCGCCCATGTCACCACCGCCTCCACCCCGCGTTCCCCCACCACCCCCGCCAGGAATGCGACCTCCGGCTAGGGATACAGCTGCCACCGTTTCCACTCAGCAGCAGCCCATGCAAACGATGCAGATGACTGCGCCGCCCTCTCCCCATGCAGCGGCAAGTGCAGGGGCAGCTTCTGTATCTGCTCCACCGAAAGCGGCTCCTCCAGCAGCGGGGACAGGAGTTCGATCCCCTGCTACAGCTGCCTCGGCAGCATCAGCAACAGCAGCAACGGTGGTGGCTCGAACGGCTGCAAGGGGTCCAGGTCCTAGTCCCGGACAGCCCACCTTGAAGGAAATCGTCGTCAAAGCTCATGAAAACGGAATTTCCGACATTCATGCAGGTGTCGGTGAAATTCCTCGCTACCGCAAACGGGGCGACATGGAGATGACCGATTATCCGCAGACGGATGAAGCGACATTCATGAGCTGGTTGCGAGAGGTGATGACTGATGCTCAGATTCGGGAATTTGAAGAGCGCTTAGACTTTGACGGCGTTACCCAGTATGAATTCTCTCGCGCCCGGATTAACGTGTTTGGTTCGATGCGCGGTCCAGCGATGGTGATGCGATTGATTCCAAACAATATTCTGACTTTGGAGCAACTGCGGTTGCCAGAGGTGTTTAAGGATATTTCCCATTACCATAAGGGATTGATTTTGGTCACAGGCCCAACGGGTTCGGGTAAATCCACCACGATGGCTGCCATGATTGACTACATCAATAAGGAGATGGCAAAGCACATCATCACGATTGAAGACCCGATTGAATTTGTTCATACGAGTCGCAAGTCGCTGATTAAGCACCGGGAAGTAGGGTTGAACACCTTAAAGTTCGACAATGCGCTGAAAGCCGCTTTGCGGGAAGATCCCGATCTGATTCTGGTTGGGGAAATGCGAGATAAAGAAACGGTTAACACTGCTCTCAAAGCGGCGCAAACGGGTCACTTGGTGATGGGGACGCTGCACACCAATAGCGCTGTGAAAACGATTGAGCGGATTCTCAATCTGTATTCAGCAGAAGAGCAGCATTCGATGAAAATAGCGATCGCTGAATCTCTGGTGGCGATCATTTCCCAAGGATTATGCAAAACGACCGATGGCAAGCGTGCGGCTTTCCACGACATCCTGATTAATACCGAAGCAATCAAGGACTACATTAAGGAGGGTAAGTACGAAGAAATTACGGGAATCATGCTAGGCTCCAGCTTTGACGGCATGATGACAATGAACAAAGCCCTCCTCGACCTCTACCATGAGGGTCGAATCACCGAAGAGACTGCTCTGGAAATGTCGCCCACTCCGAATGAGATGGCTCAGTTCCTCCGAGGTCGGGTGTAACAATTAAAAATGTAAAATTAAAAATTAAAAATGGAAGAAGGGTTTCTTCTTTCATTTTTATTATTTTGGCGCTTTTTCTTGACTCAAGATCCACTCTCTCTTCCCCAGCTCTTTAAAGGTATTGCCCTGTTTACGCCAGGGGGAGACTTAATTTATTGCATCGATCCCAATAAGCAGAGCCACTGGCACCTACATCTGTGTGCTGGACTTCAAGAAATGCTGGGATTACCCGAACCTCCCCATTTTTTAGTGCCAGCTTATACCGCGACGATCGATCGGTGGCTCGATCCTTACACCCAGCAGTTACGAATTGCCGCTGAGGTTTATTTGCCGGTACGACGGCATCAGGCATTGCTGAATGGGATTTTCCAGAATAGCAACTTGCAAAATTGGCAAGTTGCTCCTTGGCCTTCAGAATTAGGCGATCCTATCGTATTAGAAACTTATCGTCACCAATTTCCCCAACTTTGGGAAAATCACGATTTGATTGTGCGCTTGGAACGCACGGGTTTCCAGCCTTCATTCCGCCCAGTTTCGACGCCTGGGTACGTCCTGCGCCTATTTGTTTCCGGTCATAATGGCTCTACCGAACACACACTCCAAAGCCTGCATCAGTTGTTAGAGCAATCTCTGGGTCATCCTTACACTTTGAAAGTGATTGACATCTTCAAACATCCAGAACAGGCGGAGTCAAATCATATCTCTGCTACACCTACCCTTGTTAGGGTTTGGCCTGAACCTGTGCGACGGATTGTGGGAGATTTAGACAATATTGAGAGAGTCTTGCAGGTACTTGGGGCTGTAGATTACTGAGTAGAGGCACACGAGTGCCGTGTAATACTATTTCACCTGAAGGTCGCTACAAATATATTGCTGGAAGTGGCTGCTGACAAAATGCGATCGCTATAAGTCTTCTACAATCCAAAATCTAAACTCTCCATGTCTCGCCTCTTATTTTAATCAGCGGTAGGAATACAGACGTCTGGCGCACACAACCCAGCAAATTTCAAGGTTATCACTTCCATTGTGGCGACATCGACACGACGGATAGCATGGTTATTAGTATCGGCAATGTATAAATGAGAGCCAATCGCACTCACTCCTGATGGCTCAAAAAATTGACTGCTGGTGCCTTGTCCATCTTTGTTTCCTGCCGTCCCATCCCCCAAAACTGTGTTACAAATCCCGGTCTTCGGGTCAACTCGCTTAATTTTGTGGTTGTAGCTATCAGCGACCCAGAGGTAATTCTGAGCGTATTCAACGCCTAAACAATGCTGGAGTCGAACCTCAAAGCCTTTACCATCAATATCCCCAAACCCAAATAGCTCACCACTGCCACAAATTGTTCGCACCTGAACCTTTTCACCCAATCCAATGCCACGGATTGAGCTAATTTCGCTGTCGGCAACGTATAACTCTTGTCCGTCGGTGGTAATGCCGCTGGGTTGAGAAAAGGCAGATTCGTCTAGATTCCCATCAACGCATGATTCGGCTCCAATCCCTGCGTAGGTACCAATGATGCCGTTTTCCAGCTGCATTTCCCAGATTTGGTGGACTCCTGCCATCGCAATAAACAAGCGATTTCCTACTTTTTCTAAATCCCAAGGAGAATTAAGAGGAGTTTCTCGTGCCGTACCCCTGTAGGAGCGAAGGTGATGGCTTTGTTCGCCAGTACCGGCAATTGTTTCAACCTTTTGATTCTTTAGATCGATCTGTCGCAGGGTATGATTTTCGGTATCGGCAACATAGAGAATGTCATTTTCTGCGTCGAGTGCCATGCCTTGGGGAGCGAAAAATTGAGCATCTGTAAAGGAACCATCGGTTAAGCCTTGTTTGCCAGTACCAACGATCTGTAGCAGTTTACCGGCAAGGGTAGCGATCGCAATCCGGTGATGTCCGGAGTCAGCGATGAACAGGCGAGCGCGTGTTTCATCCGCTAACACTTTACCGGGAAAAGCCAGGGGTGTTACCAACGGTTGCCGCTGTTTTTCTAAAGTAAGGCTGAGTTCTTGAAAATTAATCGTTCCTCTCTCTTTGTGTTGTTGAATCAGCTGCGAAATCAGCTTCTCTACGACATCCTGATTTCCTTCCCCAGATACATAGCCGATGACGTAACCTTGGGGGTCAATCATCGTCAAAGTGGGCCATGCACGGACAGCATACTGACTCCAAATAGCAAAATTGCTATCGACGATAACTGGATGCTCAATGTCGTAGCGCAGAACTGCCTGACGAATGTTTTCAACTTCTTTTTCGTTGTCAAATTTGGCGGAGTGGACGCCAATCACCGTGAGGCTGTCTTTGTATTTCTGCTCCAGGTACTTCAACTTTGGCAGGACGTGCAGACAATTGATGCAGCAATACGTCCAAAAGTCAAGAATTACCACTCGCCCTTTTAATTCACGTAGGGAAAGGGGACGATCTGTATTGAACCAGATTTGGTTTTGGGGAAATTCTGGCGCTCTAACACGGGGCGTCATCATGTCTCCTTTTTCACTAACCGCGATGGGAACAGAACGCTCCTCAAGAAGGATGTTGTAAAGCCGATACTGTTCGGTTAAAGATGAATCGGTGGGAATTTTAGATATTTAGAGACGCATTCGCGAAGCAGCACGGTAAGCCTGGGGCTTTCAGAGAATCAATATCCATCTATGGTCCTAGGGGTAAGGACAAAGCCCGTGCCCCTACATCTGTTGTTGAGACCAATTTATGGATTCCTGAGCAATCTCTAAGGCGTTGCAGCTTCCCCTAGCTGAGCATCCTCTGGATTTTCCGCTGTTGGGACTTCTAGTTCCGGTGTTGCCGGTTTTGATTTTTGGAAGAAACGGCTGGGGATATCTGGCTCAGATGGAGCTTGGATAATCCGCAACGGTGGAGCCGCAGCAGGTTTAGGAATCAATACGTCCTTGATATCGGCTTTTGGTTTTGCTTGAGCGAAGGTTGGGGATGATTGAGCTGATTGGGTTGTCTCTTCAGTCTTCTGCTGTACAGAATCTGTTGGCTGAGGCGAGGACGGTGGTTGTAGCAAATCTGGTTGAGCAGGTACTACCTGAAGCGGCTCTTCTGGCGCTGGCGATGGGACTATTTCCGGTAAGGCTGGCGGTAAATTGCGCGTAGGAGTATCAACACCTGCATCTGGACGCCGGAAGCGATTGAAGAATCCGCCTTTGGGTTTCTCTACCTGCTTTGGCGCTGGGGACGCTGGGGGCGTAGATGGAACCGTTTCTACTTCAGGACTTGCTTCTGGACTTGGCGTTATCTCTGGTAAAGTCCCTGGTTGAGGAATCTTTTCTGGGGGTATGGCTAAGGAAGAAGGCTCCTCAATTGCCTCAGGCACTGGCAGTGCAGGTGGTGGGCTAACTGGAGCCTCTGAACGCCGAAAACGATTAAAGAATCCGCCTTGGGGTTTTTCTAACTGTTTTGTCGCTGGGGGTGCCTCGGCTGGCTTGGCTGGCTCAACTTCAGAGGACGTCGGTTCTTCTTTACTCAGCTGCGGCGCTGGTGTTTCTTCAACGGCAGGAGGCGCTAACGGTTCCGGTGTCGGCGTCGGCGTCGGCGTGAAAGATGGCTCAGGGGTTGCTGTCGGCACTGGCGTCTTACCACTGTAGTTGGGGTTTACAATCCCGCGAGCAGCAGTCGCCGAGAGTTCCCCGCGTACCAATTTGGCAAGGGTATCTTTGCCTTTCGGTTCGTAGGTAATCAGCCGCACGGTGTTGTTGAAGACGTTTGTGACTGGATTTCCCTGTTCATCTAAAAATTCCAGTTGTACCCAGTTCTTCCCTGAGTTAAAGCCTTTGAGATAAAGGGGTTGCCATCTGTCCATGACAAAGCTTTGACCGTTTACGGTAACGCGAACTCGCCAGTCGGCAATTTCGTCGTCGGGATTGGACTGGGCGACCAAGTGCAGGGGGGCGTTAGTCAGGTAGAAGTCAAGCATAATTGGCTCGGCTCCATAACTGCCCGTGGGGCGGCTATAGGTCAACAGAGGCTGCCCTGGATCGGGGTTGTTGTCCGTTGTCTTGGTGAAAAGGTGAAAGGTTGTTTGGGCGTAAGCACCTTCGTTTTTGAAGCTCTCATGCCAGGGGCGGGAGGCAAAAACTCGCAGGGTGTGAGTTCCGGGAGCTAAATCTTCAAAGACTAGAGGCTGTTCTAAGTCATAAACGGCTTTGTAAGGCTGGTTGTCCAGGATGACATGTAAATGGGGGCCAAGACCGAGTTGGGGGTCTTTGAAGATGGGTAGATCCCGAACTTGGAGCCGCACTGCCACTGTTGTGTCTTGAAGAACTTCATCAGCTTGGGGACTGAGGATGGTGACTTGAGGCTGATAACTCTCCAACGCTGGGCGCAGCTGTTGAATGACCTCGGGGGGAGATACCTCTGAGATTTGCCCAGAGCTTAGAGAAGATGAGGGTTTGGAGGTACCTGATGGGGTCGTCAGGGCGCGATCGCCACAACTGACTAAACTTCCTACCAAAACAGTTGCCATCAGTAACGAAACTATCGTTCTTAGAGGGTTCCACCGGCGATTCATGCCCAACACGCACTCCTACTCCTTCCACGACCAACATCAAAAATCAAGACCTGTCCATAGGGAACTATAGCCCAAAAGCATCAACTACACCCTCGCAATGCCGTGAATTTCAGGCTCTGACAACCCAGAAGACACGGATTTTAAATGAGCTAATCGTTGCGTTTTGTTAACTAAATTTAATCCCTCTTGACTTTTTAACACTAAATATGGAGGTGCAAGCTAAGTTGCATCAATACTTGACCAAATTTGAATTATTGTTAAGTGGCTCGAAATACCCAGTAAACCTAGTCCTATCATCTACAAAGATAGAGGGTGTGGTTTTACAACCCTTCCCTCTCAGCGAACCCTTTAAAACGGGTATTCCATAAATTGGGGAAAGTAGTTCTTCAAAGAGCCTGCTTTCCTACCCATTAAAATCTAATTTTCTAATGGGACAGAACTCGTTCCTTGTCTAGAGAGAGGAGAGTCCTCATGACAATCAGTCCTCCGGAGCGAGAGGAGAAAAAAGTAAGGGTTGTTGTCGATAAAGATCCAGTGCCTACTTCCTTTGAGAAGTGGTCGCAGCCGGGTCATTTTGACCGCACCCTTGCTAGAGGTCCAAAAACCACCACGTGGATTTGGAACCTTCACGCCCTCTCGCATGATTTCGATAGTCATACCAGTGACTTAGAAGACGTATCTCGGAAAATTTTTGCCGCGCACTTTGGTCACTTAGCCGTGATCTTCATCTGGCTAAGCGGTATGTATTTTCATGGCGCTAAGTTTTCAAACTACGAAGCTTGGCTAGCTAATCCTTTAGGCGTCAAGCCTAGCGCTCAAGTCGTTTGGCCTATCGTTGGTCAAGATATTTTGAATGCCGATGTGGGCGGTGGCTTCCACGGGATTCAAATCACCTCTGGCTTGTTCCAGGTTTGGCGGGCAGCTGGCTTCACAAACACATTCCAGCTGTACTGCACTGCCATCGGTGGCTTGGTAGCAGCAGCTCTGATGCTGTTTGCTGGCTGGTTCCACTATCACAAGCGGGCTCCCAAACTGGAATGGTTCCAGAATGTAGAGTCAATGCTAAACCACCACCTAGCTGGGTTGCTGGGTCTGGGGTGCTTGTCTTGGGCCGCTCACCAAATTCACGTGGCGCTGCCCACCAACAAGCTCCTGGATGCAGGAGTTGCCATCAAAGATATTCCGCTGCCTCATGAGTTCATCTTGAACCGTGACTTGATGGCCCAACTGTATCCCAGCTTTAACCAAGGGTTGACGCCATTCTGGACTTTGAACTGGGGCCAGTATGCTGACTTCCTGACGTTCAAAGGCGGTTTAAATCCCCAGACAGGTGGATTGTGGCTGTCAGATACGGCACACCATCACCTAGCCTTGGCAGTACTCTTCCTGATCGCCGGTCATATGTATCGGACGAACTGGGGGATTGGTCACAGCATTAAGGAAATTCTAGAGAACCACAAAGGTCCCTTCACAGGCGACGGTCATAAGGGTCTCTATGAAAACATGACCACATCCTGGCACGCGCAGTTGGGAACCAACCTTGCCATGCTGGGTTCTGTGACCATCATCGTGGCTCACCATATGTACGCGATGCCTCCGTATCCGTACCTTGCCACTGACTACGCTACTCAGTTGTCCATATTCACTCACCACATGTGGATTGGGGCATTCTTGATCGTTGGCGGAGCGGCTCACGCTACCATCTTTATGGTGCGGGATTACGATCCGGTAGTGAACCAGAACAACGTGCTGGATCGGGTGATTCGTCACCGGGATGCAATTATTTCCCACCTCAACTGGGTTTGTATCTTCCTAGGCTTCCACAGCTTTGGCTTGTACATCCACAACGACACGATGAGTGCTTTGGGTCGCCCCCAAGATATGTTCTCGGATACGGCGATTCAGTTGCAGCCGGTGTTTGCTCAGTGGGTGCAAAACCTGCACACTCTGGCTCCTGGTGGCACAGCTCCTAACCAGCTAGAACCAGTAAGTTATGCCTTCGGCGGCGGTATCGTTGCTGTAGGCGGTAAGGTGGCGATGATGCCAATCGCGCTGGGTACGGCGGACTTCATGATCCACCATATTCACGCTTTCCAAATTCACGTCACTGTTCTAATTCTGCTGAAAGGCTTCTTGTTTGCCCGTAGCTCTCGTCTGATTCCAGACAAGATGAATTTGGGCTTCCGCTTCCCTTGCGACGGTCCCGGTCGTGGTGGTACCTGCCAGGTCTCTGGTTGGGACCATGTATTCCTGGGTCTGTTCTGGATGTTCAACACCATTGCGATCGCGGTTTACCACTTCAGCTGGAAAATGCAATCCGATGTGTGGGGCACAGTCAATGCTGATGGAACGGTGGATCATATCACCGCAGGCAACTTTGCGATGAGTGCCATCACTATCAATGGCTGGTTGCGTGATTTTCAATGGGCACAAGCTGCTCAAGTAATTCAGTCTTACGGTACAGCCCTCTCAGCCTACGGTCTGCTGTTCCTGGGCGCTCACTTTGTGTGGGCATTCAGCCTGATGTTCCTATTCAGCGGTCGTGGCTACTGGCAGGAGTTGATTGAGTCGATTGTTTGGGCTCACAATAAGTTGAAGGTTGCCCCTTCTATTCAGCCTCGCGCTCTGAGCATCATTCAGGGTCGGGCCGTTGGGGTAGCTCACTTCCTCCTGGGCGCGATCGTCACGATATGGGCGTTCTTCGAGGCGCGAATCCTTTCAATAGGATGATTTAAGCCTGAGTAACGAGTGCTGAGTAAAGAGTATGATGCTCTGAGTCCTCAGCACTCAGCACTGATAATTGAGGAGACTATGGCGACAAAATTCCCCAAATTTAGCCAAGACCTCGCTCAGGACCCGACTACACGTCGGATCTGGTACGGGATTGCAACGGCTCACGACTTTGAAAGCCATGATGGCATGACGGAAGAAAATCTTTATCAAAAGATTTTCGCTACTCACTTCGGTCATGTGGCAATTATCTTCCTGTGGGCCTCTAGCCTCCTGTTCCACGTCGCCTGGCAAGGTAATTTTGAACAGTGGATTAAAGATCCGTTGAATGTGCGTCCTATCGCTCACGCGATTTGGGACCCCCACTTTGGTCAACCGGCAGTAGATGCCTTTACTCAAGGTGGTGCGACTTTTCCAGTGAATATTGCCTACTCAGGTGTTTACCACTGGTGGTACACCATCGGTATGCGGTCAAATAATGATCTGTACCAAGGTGCAGTGTTCCTAATTGTCCTGTCTGCAGTCTTCTTGTTTGCAGGCTGGCTGCACCTACAGCCCAAGTTCAGTCCTAGCCTTTCTTGGTTCAAGAGTGCCGAGCCTCGGCTGAACCACCACCTGGCAGGTCTGTTTGGCGTTAGCTCCTTGGCTTGGGCAGGTCACTTGATTCACGTTGCGATTCCCGAATCTCGCGGTCAGCACGTAGGTTGGGATAACTTCCTGACAACGCTGCCTCACCCCGCAGGCTTGGGACCGTTCTTCACCGGCAACTGGGGCGTCTACGCTGAGAACCCAGAGGCTGCTGGTCATGTGTTCGGTACCTCTCAAGGTGCAGGAACAGCGATTCTGACGTTCTTGGGTGGCTTCCATCCCCAGACACAATCGCTGTGGCTGACGGATATGGCTCATCACCACTTGGCGATCGCAGTCATCTTCATCATCGCCGGTCATATGTACCGGACTAACTTTGGGATTGGTCACAGCATCAGAGATATGCTGAACGCCAAAAACTTCTTTGGCACCAAGACTGAAGGTCAATTCAACCTACCTCACCAAGGGTTGTACGACACCTACAACAACTCTTTGCACTTCCAGTTGTCTATACACCTGGCAGCGCTGGGAACTGCTACTTCCCTGGTAGCGCAGCACATGTATGCGATGCCTCCCTATGCATTCATCGGGAAAGACTTCACAACTCAAGCAGCGCTCTACACACACCACCAGTACATTGCTGGTTTCCTGATGCTGGGAGCATTTGCCCACGCAGGTATCTTCTGGGTACGTGACTACGACCCAGAACAAAATAGAGGTAACGTCCTCGATCGAGTACTCCAGCACAAAGAAGCGATCATCTCGCACCTGAGCTGGGTCTCCCTATTCCTAGGCTTCCACACCCTAGGTCTGTACGTCCACAACGATGTTGTGGTTGCCTTCGGGACTCCCGAAAAGCAGATTCTGATTGAGCCGGTATTTGCCCAGTTCATTCAGGCTTCTCACGGAAAAGTCCTCTACGGCTTGGATACTCTCCTGTCTAATCCTGATAGCGTTGCCTCAATGGCTGGTGGCCCTTGGCTTCCCGGTTGGCTCGATGCTATCAACAACGGTACGAACTCTCTGTTCTTGACAATTGGCCCTGGCGATTTCTTGGTTCACCACGCATTCGCCCTCGCCATCCACACCACCACCCTGGTTTTGGTCAAGGGTGCGTTGGATGCTCGTGGCTCCAAGCTGATGCCCGATAAAAAGGACTTCGGCTACGCCTTCCCTTGCGACGGCCCCGGTCGTGGCGGTACTTGCGAACTCTCCGCGTGGGATTCCTTCTACCTCGCTGCGTTCTGGATGCTGAACACCATTGGTTGGGTAACCTTCTACTGGCACTGGAAGCATCTGGGCATCTGGCAAGGCAACGTGGCTCAGTTCAATGAGTCTTCTACTTACCTCATGGGCTGGCTGCGCGACTACCTCTGGCTGTACTCCGCTCAGTTGATCAACGGGTATAACCCCTACGGCATGAATAACCTGGCGGTTTGGGACTGGATGTTCCTGTTCGGACACCTAGTTTGGGCTACTGGTTTCATGTTCCTGATCTCTTGGCGTGGTTACTGGCAAGAGTTGATCGAAACCCTTGTCTGGGCACACGAGCGCACTCCTCTGGCGAACTTAGTTCGTTGGAAGGACAAGCCGGTTGCTATGTCCATCGTCCAAGGTCGCGTGGTTGGTCTAGCTCACTTTGCAGTTGGCTATGTCTTGACCTACGCCGCCTTCCTGATTGCCTCTACTGCTGGTAAATTTGGTTGATCTCCTGTAGTTCGCTGAATCAATGCATTTTAGGTAATTAAAACAAAATCCCCTGCCTTCTGGTAGGGGATTTTTTTATAAGATTGTCTTGGCTAAAGTTCTCAAGGAAAATGTAGCTTAAAACGGCGAAGTATTTTATATAAAATGTCTAATAAAATAGCAACTGTGAGTAACTTAAACATTAATGGCATCACCCATGAGCTAATAAAGATTCAAGAGCAAAATAGTAATTGTAGTTTGTGGCAATTTAGAAGCTTAATCAGTGCTAATCAATATCTTCGGCTATATAAAATTTTTTTAAAATATGTTCCTAAAGGAAGTGAAGTATTAGATTGGGGTTGTGGGAACGGTCATTTTTCTTATTTCTTAGTAAAGGCTGGCTATAAAACCTCTGGATTTGCTTTTGAGGACTTTTGTGTTCGGGAAACTCTAAACAGCTCAACTTATGAATTTAGAAAAGGGAGTGCTGAAGATCCAACAGCCATTCCCTATCCAGATAATAAATTCAATGCAATCGTATCTGTAGGGGTTTTAGAGCATGTCAGAGAGACTGGAGGAAATGAAATTACCAGCTTACGGGAAATCTTCCGTTTGCTCCAACCAGGTGGCGTTTTTATCTGTTACCATTTTCCGAATCAGTTTAGTCTGATTGAAGCGATCGCTTCCCGGTTGCCTAACAAATATCATCATCAATATCGTTATACTCGCCAGTCAATCAAAACGCTTTGCCAAGAAACCGGATTTGAGGTTCTAGAAGTCCAGCGTTATGGTTTTCTACCCAGAAATATGTGGGGCGTATTTCCCAAAGCAATCGGAAATTTCCCACTGCTGGCATGGAGTTGGGATTTTTTAGATGACATTTTGGCATATCCTTTCTCTGTAGTCTGTCAAAACTACTTGTTTGTCGCTAGAAAACCCTTGGCAAAATCCTCTGAATGATGATCGCAAGCCTTTGGTAGCAGCGTACAAAGCGATCGCTCTTTTAGGTGACTTAAACGCGATCGCCCAAATATCCCCTTTCCATCAAAAACGCTGACCTGTGGTTACTTCAAGTCGGACTTCTCCTTGGTCGCTAATGCCTAAATCGCTGCGAATTAAACCAAACGGGGACTTGATCCGCAATCCTAACCCGTAACCAAAACCACTCCCCGGTTTACCGCGCAGCAAACCCGGTTGCCCAAGCACCGTGTCACCAGACCCCAAATCTGAGCCATAGTCAGCAAAGACAACCCCTCCCAGCCACTGCAAAATCGGGAAGCGATATTCGATTGAAGCCAAGGCATAACTGCGACCGCTAGCGACTTTACCAGATCCATAGCCGCGCACAGAATTGAATCCGCCAAGATTAAACGCTTCAGTCGGAGGAAATTCGCCAAGTATCGTCCCAGTTTGCAAATTTAAAGCCACCATTTCTGGATTTTCGGTTTCCCTACCCTTGCCAATCCAGCTGACTGGGACATATTGAATATAATTCGCTCGCACTCGGTTACTCAAAATACTGCCCAATCCAATCGGAATCGACTGTTCCGTGGTCAGGGTTAGCAGCGAACCCTGAGTCGGATTGGAACGGCGATCGCGCCGATCTCTCGCCACACCGAACGACACCGTTACCAAGTCATCAATGCCAGTTTTGCTGACAGATAGCGGATTCCCCAATTCATCCACCCGTGCAATATTGAAATCAGCATCGCGGGTACTAATCCGGGTGTAGTTCAAACCCAACGATCCATCCCAGCCATTAAAAGAACGCAACACCGCCACACCGCCGCCAAATCGTCCTTCCCGTGTACTGTCCCCATTGGGCAACTCGATTTCATCGGTGAAGGTGCGGGAATAATCCCGATTGCGAAACGCTCTAACGCTATACCCCAAGCGGTTTGGCTCACCAGCGCGATAAGGGCTAGTAAACTGGGTATTAAACTGGACATCCTTACCGCTCACTTGAAGTTTGGCAGCTAAGCGATCGTTGACACCGTTGATATTGGCATCTCGATAGCTTACCGAACCGTAAAGCCCGATGTCCCCGCTATTGCCACCCCCTAATGTGATAGAAGGAAAGCGATTCTCCTGGATGTCGTAGATGATGTTAACCCCGTCGGTGGCTTCCTCCACAACAACATTGACATCTTCAAAAGACTCTAATCGCCTCAATCGCTGCAAGTCTTCCTGAAGCAAATCTTCACGAAATACCTCACCCGGCTTGAGTTTCAGTTCGCCAATAATAAAATCTTTTTTGGTGCGACTGGGTATCGGTCGATTCTGGTTATCGACTGACTCCCCTTTGTTATTGACAAAGCGGATCTGCACATCTTTGACAATTCTGGAGGCAACCTCAGCAGTCTGGACGCCCTCCCCACTGGACACTGGCGGTATCGTTTGTGGCAGATAATCACCGTATTTGGCATCATATTCAACAACAGGAATGGGATTTGCTGTCTGAGCCAATCCTGGCGTTACCTGGGTTACGGCTGGAGTCGCAGCATCCTCAATGGGTGCCGATGTCGCCATATCGCCCGAAGTCGTCTGGGCAGCGGGTGGGGAGGATGGGATCGCTCCTTTTGTTTCCCAGATTCCCAGCGTTGCCACAATCAAAATTGCAAATGTTTTAAGACCCATAAAATTAGCTTAATCGGTTGGCTACCATTGTGCTTGGCTCATTGGCTTGTATCCTTGGCTAGGACTGGCTTTTGAGGCGGGCAACAGACGGATCTATTGCAGATATCAAGTGAAATGGTATCAGTAACAACCAAGTAAACGTCAAGGATATGAGTATTCAACAGGCATTTAACACAGCAGCAACTGAGTACGACAAGCTCCGACGCACCCTGATTCCCTGTTTTGATGACTTTTACCAAACAGCCATTCAGGTTATCCCATTTGACCGCACAGCAGCCCTAAACGTTCTCGATTTAGGTGCAGGGACCGGACTTTACTCAGGCATGGTTCAGGCAGTGTTTCCGAATGCTGAATTTACACTGCTGGATCTCGCGACTGAGATGTTAGAGCAAGCAAAGGCTCGATTCCAGCAGATGGGCAAATCTCCCAAAATATGGATTGGAGACTACGTTAAGACAGATTTGAGCGATTCCTATGACCTGATTATCTCCGGCTTATCGATTCATCATCTGTCTGATTCAGAGAAGCAGCATCTTTATCAACGAATTTACGATGCGCTCAAACCTGGAGGGATGTTTGTCAACGCCGATCAAGTTTTAGGCAGAACACCCCAACTGGAGCAATTTTATCAACAACAATGGCTGAATACCGTGCGCGATCGCGGGATCTCCGAAGAACATCTCCACGCCGCTCAACATCGGATGACCTACGATCGTCTAGCACCTCTCGACGCTCAAATGCAATGGTTGGAAGCAGCCGGTTTTCAGAACGTAGACTGCTGGTATAAGCATTACAGCTTTGCCGTGTTTGGTGGATCTCGTTCTGCTGAGTCGGAGACAGAGATACAACCACCCACAATTCAAACACAACGGTTAACGCTCCGTCCTTTCACCTTGGCAGATGCTCCTGATGTGCAACGCTTCGCCAGCGCTCGCGAAATTGCTGATACAACACTAATTCCTCATCCTTACGAAGATGGGATGGCTCAAGCGTGGATTAAGGCTCATTTGGCAGCATTTAAGGAAAACAAAGCAGTCTACTTTGCGATCGCGTTGCGGGAAACTGGAGAACTCTGTGGGACGGTTAATCTGATGATTGATGCCAAACAGAACAATGCGGAGATCGGTTACTGGATTGGCAAGCCCTACTGGGGACAAGGCTACTGTACTGAAGCAGCAAAAGCTCTACTGCAATATGGTTTCGAGGTACTTAAATTGCACCGCATTCATGGGGCGCACTTTTCGCGCAATCCAGGTTCGGGACGAGTCATGCAAAAACTTGGGATGCAGTATGAGGGATGTCGCCGTCAACATTTACGAAAAGGAGAAACCTTTAAAGATATCGAACAATACGGCATCTTGAAAAGTGATTGGCAGCAAATGATTGGTCAAAATTACTAACTGCTTACCTAAAAATGCAGAAAAAAACCGGCTATGGCACAACCATCTTTACCAAAAATTATCATCTTCGACACCACCATGCGGGATGGAGAACTTGCGCCCGGTATCAAAATGGATATTCATCAAAAAGTCCAGCTTGCCAAGCTTCTAGAAGAGATGCGGGTTGATGTAATTGAAGTGGGATATCCAGGGGCTATCCAGAAAGACTTTGATGAAATTTTTCTGGTTTCCCAGCAAATTAAACAGTCTACAATTTGCGGATTAGCAAACTCTAAACCGAATGAAGTGATGGACGTTGCCTTAGCAATTAAACTAGCGGTACGAGGCAGAATTCACATTTACACCCAAGTTAATTTGAAGCATCAATCAACTTGGGCTGAAGAACAAACTTTAGAAGCGATACACGATTCTATTGGACTTGCCAGAAATTACTGCGCGGATGTAGAGTGGAGTGCCTTTGACGCTCCTCGAAGCCAGCCGGATTTTCTTTGCAAAGCAATTGAAACAGCCATCAAAAGCGGTGCCAGAACAATCAGTATCCCTGACAGCTTTGGTTTATCGTCGCCAATAGAATTCTCAGGGTTGCTGAATATGCTCTTTAATCGGGTGTCAAATATCGATCGGGCTACGATTTCTGTCCACTGTCATGATGATATGGGATTAGCAGTAGAAAACTCAATCGCAGCTCTCAGTTGGGGTGTCAGGCAAATTGAATGCTCGATTAATGGACTGGGAGCAAGGAAAGGGAATGCTGATTTGGGAGAAGTCGTAAATGCAATTATTAATCATCCAAATTATAGCGTTGGTATTGAGAAATCTTTAATAGATCGAGCCTCGGAGTTAGTTACTAAAATCTCCGAATCTGTAAAGTGAAAATAAAGTTATTCGTTAATTATTTTAATTTCAATATCTAAAAATATTTACCGATAAACATTCTATAGATAATCAGCGTAAGCTAACTATTTTAATGCAGAAAAAATAAACCTAGCTAAAATATAAGTTATTTTTTTAAGTATTATATTATGTATAAACAAAAAACTATCAGAAGAGGATATGGCAACAATAATCAATGAAGGGGGCGGGAAAATATTTTTATAAAAATAGCAACCCTTACTTACTGGAAAGTTGAGGTTTAAGGCAAGAATGCCCCAAACGGCTTTTTCTCGGAATTTAATAATTTATTTCTAACAACACTGACAAATAGCAGTTATAAGTTGATGAGTATTAACCGCGATCGCAAGCAGCTGTCAGTAAACTGCGAAAAGTTATAGACTGAGTACCAAATGGACGGGCAGAGTAAAAATATGATGCTGCCTACTTTAGAGATCGTATTGCTAGGTGGCTTTCGCCTAACTTATGACGAAAAGCCGGTGACAGACGTGAGCGGGGAGAGATCGCAATCGTTGCTGGCATATCTGGTGCTGCACAGAGGCACGCCTCAGCCTCGTCAGCGGCTGGCTTCCCTGTTTTGGGCTGACTCAACAGACGAGCAAGCCCGAACGAACCTAAGAAGAGAACTGCACCACTTACGGCGGGTTTTGCCGGACGCGGATCGATTCATTGAAGTAGATACAAAAACGCTACAGTGGCGCTCAGATGCACCTTTTACGTTAGATGTTGCAGAGTTTGAGCGGACAGTGGCTCAAGCGGAGGAGGCAGAACGAGCGGCTGACCGGAAAACCGTCCGAACCCTGTTAGAGCAGGCGGTAGCCCTCTATCAGGGGGATTTACTGCCCAACTGTTACGACGAATGGATTTTTCCAGAACAGGAACGACTGCGACAAATTTTTATCCAAGGATTGGAATGGTTGGTTCGCCTGTTAAAGGAGCAACGGGATATCCGGACGGCGATGCGCTATGCCCAGCAGTTGTTAGAAGTTGACTCGCTCAACGAAGCAACTTATGGTGACTTGATGCAACTGCACGCGCTTAATGGCGATCGCGCGAGTGCCTTGCGAATCTACCACCGTTGCATGACTCTTTTACGGGAAGAATTGGGTATCGATCCCAGCCCGATTACCCGCGACCTCTACGATCGCCTGCTGAATGAAGATTCTGAAGGGATAAGCAGTCGAGAAAAAAGCTTTGAATTACTCAATACAAATTCTGAATTAAATACACCCCCTCAAAACGACAGGCAACCTCGTTGCGATTGGGGCGAAATCATCGATGTAAGCCTATTTTACGGACGGACAGAAGAGCTAAACACGCTCAAGCAGTGCATTTTACAGTATCGCTGTCGGCTAGTTGTCTTATTAGGCATGGGTGGAATTGGAAAAACTGCCTTGTCCGCCAAACTATCGCAGGAAATCCAGGGAGAATTTGATTTTGTAATTTGGAGATCGCTACGAAATGCTCCCACCCTAGAAACTCTTTTGCACGACTCGATCTCTTTTCTGTCGGAACAACAAGAGACAGGCAGTGAGCTTGAACGACTGATATATTGGCTGCGAAATTCTCGCTGCCTAATCGTTCTAGACAATGCAGAAACCCTTTTTCAGGTCAGTTGTCCGGGGCAGTATCGTCCGGGATATGAAGGCTACGGGGAACTGCTGCGAGCGATCGCAGAAACCGCCCATCAAAGTTGCCTAGTGCTGACCAGTCGGGAGAAGCCTGCTGAGGTGGGCATCTTAGAAGGTGTAGTTGATGGGAATTCAGCTTTACCTGTGCGAACCTTGCAACTGAGCGGCTCGCCAGAGGCAGCGCAAGCACTCATTCAAGCAAAAGGATTGATAGGAACTGAAGCACAGCAACAGCATTTGTGTCAGTTCTACGGCTGTAATCCTTTGGCATTGAAGATTGTTGCCACTTCCATTCAAGATGTTTTTGATGGCAAGATCCAAGATTTTCTCGCTCAAAATACCACGATTTTTAATGGGATTCACAGACTACTAGACCAGCAGTGTCAGCGTTGCTCTCCCCTAGAAAAAACAATTATGTTTTGGCTTGCCATTAATCGAGAATGGACAACCTTCTCGGAATTGGCAGAGGATATCGTTCCCACCGTTTCTCGTGCAGACCTACTAGAAGCATTGGGTTCTCTCAGTTGGCGATCGCTGATCGAAAAGCAGTCAGGCAGCTATACCCAGCAACCTGTGGTGATGGAGTACATCACTGAGCGATTGATTGCCCAAGTCTGTGAAGAAATTCAACATTTAGAAGTCGGAAATGGGGAATTGCTAGCCGAAAACCAGACACCCCTAATTTCCATTTTGCACAGCCACGCCTTGCTCAAGCCTCAGGGCAAAGATTACATCAGAGAGATTCAGAGTCAACAAATTGTTAAACCCGTTTTAAACACTTTAATTACCCGATTGTATGGGCAGTACAACGTTGAGCGGCAGCTGACTCAACTGCTTTCAAAACTGCGAAATGAAAGGTCGCGAAAACCCGGATATGCAGGTGGCAATATCCTCAATCTGCTGGTTCAATTGCAAAAAGACTTAACAGGTTATGACTTCTCCCATCTCACCCTCTGGCAGGCTGATTTACGAGAAGTGAATTTACATCAGGTCAATCTTGCTGATGCCGACCTGTCAAAAACGGTGTTTACAGAACCCTTGAGCTTTGCCCTTGCCGTTGCTTTTAGCCCCGACGGACAACTTCTAGCGACTGGGGATACTAACCGCGAGGTGCGGGTGTGGAGAGTAGCAGATGGGAAAAATTTACTGACCTGCCAGGGACATACCAATTGGGTTTGGTCGGTTGCTTTTAGTCCTCAAGGTAATATCCTGGCGAGTGGCAGCGATGATAAGACTATTAAATTGTGGGATCTCAAGACAGGGAAATGTCTCCAGACTTTGCAAGAACACGCCCACCAAGTCTGGTCGGTCGCCTTTAGTCCGGACGGTCAAACCCTAGCCAGCGGGAGTGAGGATCGAACGGTCAAGCTGTGGGATGTCCAGTCAGGACAGTGCTGTAAAACGCTTCAGGGGCATGAGAATTGGGTGCGATCGGTAGCGTTCAGCCCTGATGGAAAAACCTTGGCGACTGGCAGTGACGATCGCACGATTAAACTGTGGGATCTCAAAACCAGTCAATGTTACCAAACCCTGCAAGGACACGCTGAGCGAGTTTGGTCGGTCGCCTTTAGCCCGGATGGTCAAACCTTAGCCAGCAGTAGTAGCGATCGCACCATTAAACTTTGGAATTTTAAGACGGGTGAATGCAGCCGAACTCTCAAAGGGCATGGAAACTGGGTGCGATCGCTTTCTTTCAGTCCGGATGGTCAAACGGTAGCCAGTGGCAGCGAAGACCGCAGTGTGAAGCTGTGGCGAGTTCGGACTGGGGAATGCTACCAAACATTATGGGGGCACCAAAATTGGGTGCGGTCGGTGGCGTTCAGCCCGAATGGAGAAATCCTCGCAAGCGGTAGCGGCGATCATACCGTTAAGTTGTGGCACGCCCCTACAGGTAAATGTCGCAGAACGCTACAGGGTTATGCGAACCGAGTGCGATCGCTGGCATTAAGTCCGGATGGTCGCATTTTGGCAAGTGGGAACGACGATCGCACGGTTAAATTGTGGGATCTGGGCACCGGAAAATGCGTTCAAACCTTAGAAGGTCACATCAGCTCAGTTTCTGCTGTTGCCTTTAGCCCAGACGGTCGCACTCTCGCCAGTGGGAGTGGCGACCAAATGGTGAAGCTTTGGGATCTTGAAACGGGACTTTGTCGCCAAACCTTACAAGAGCATACTTGCGGGATCTGGTCGGTTGCCTTCAGCCCCGATGGTCGAACCCTTGCCAGTGGCAGCGATGACCAGACGGTGAAGCTGTGGGACGTGCAGACGGGACAATGCCAACGCACCTTGCAGGGACACACTAGTTGGGTTTGCGCGATCGCTTTTAGCCCGGATGGTTATACTCTGGCGAGTGGGAGTTACGACCAGACGGTGAAGCTTTGGGATGTGCAGACAGGGCAATGCGGTCAGACATTCCAAGGACATACCAATTGGGTTTGGTCAGTCGCGTTCAGTCCTAATGGTCAAACCTTAGCGAGTGGAAGTGGCGACCATAGTATTAAGTTATGGGACGTGCGGACAGGAGAGTGCCGACGTACATTGACCGGACACACCAGCCGAGTTTGGTCAGTTGCTTTTAGTCCAGATGGTCAAATCCTTGCCAGTGCCAGTAGCGACCAAACGGTAAAGCTTTGGGATGTCCAAAACGGTTCTTGTCTTCATACCTTGCAGGGACACACCAATTTAGTCTGGTCAGTAATCTTCAGCCTTGATAGCCGCAGGGTCGCGAGTGGCAGCCAGGATGAAACGATTAAGCTTTGGGATGTGCAGACGGGTGCGTGTGTAAAAACCTTGAGGGCCGATCGACCTTATGAGGGAATGAACATCACCGGAGTGACCGGATTAACAGAAGCGCAAAAGGCTGCATTGAAGGCGCTGGGAGCCGTGGAAAAGAGGAGCCAAGGAGAGAATCAGCCCCGATTCTTGGCTCCCCTAATCGGGCGAGAGCGGGAATGGGCGACCATCTGTAATTGGATGGCATCCGATACCCGAACGGCTGTTTCAGAAATCCTTTTACTGGCTGGCGAATCGGGAATTGGGAAGACGCGCCTGCTGGAAGAACTTGCTGCCGTTGTCACGAGCAACGGTCGCGTACTCTGGGGACGCGGGTTTGAGGCGGAAATGCTGCGACCTTATGGAGTTTGGATTGATGCACTGCGGGCGATCGCTCGTGATTCAGGATCGCAATTGCCAGCAGAACTGAGTTCCCTATTTCCAGAAGTGGAGGGAAGAAGAGATCCGGGCGATCGCTCTCAGCTATTTGATGCGGTAGTCAACCTGCTGTCCCAACTTTCGAGCAATGGCAAACGAATCGTCATTATCCTAGATGATATTCAGTGGCTGGACGAGGCATCTACGGCACTCCTGCATTATGCAATCCGCCTGCTGGGTCATTCCTCCGTTCGGTTTGCCCTCTCTGCTCGTCAACGCGAGTTATCAGATAATGTGCCTGTGTGTAAGCTGGTGCAAGCGCTGCGGCGGGAGGAGCGGGTGCAAACCATCTCACTGCCACTATTAAATCAAGCGCAAGTGGTTCAGCTGACTCGCTCGATTAATACCGATGTGGATGGAAACCGCGTCTTTGTAGATAGTGGCGGGAATCCCCTATTCGCTCTAGAAGTGGCTCGTGCCCTAGCCCAGCATGACACGGCTTACTCCGACAATCTGGAAGCCTTGATTCAAGACCGATTGCGGCAACTCGACGAACCGGCGCGAGAACTTTTACCTTGGGCAGCTGCATTGGGACGAAGTTTCAATCCGACAATCGTGGCACGGGTTGCCGACTATCCGCTCTCTAAATTACTTTTAGCCGTGGAAGAACTGGAGCGGCAGGGGATTATCCGTCCAGGAGCTTTATTAAATAACGAAACTGGCTATGACTTTGCTCATGATGTTGTGCGGAAAGTCGCTTATCACCAGTTGTCAGAACCCCGCCGTAAATTAGTGCATTTGCAGATTGCCCAGGCTTTGAATCGTCTCTCGGTTCCTGACAACGCCCTAGCCAGCGATGTCGCGCATCATGCATCATTGGGCGGTCATGATTCCTTAGCCGCCTCAGCTTTCCAGGCAGCTGCCGAACGTTGCTTGCGCCAGTTCGCCTACTCAGAAGCATCGGAACTGGCTCAACGGGGAATTCAGCATTGCCGGAACCTTGAAAAGACTTTACGGGTTCGACTTCACATCGGGTTGCTAAAAGTCTACGTTCTGGCAGGAGTTACCAGAAATCAAATCCCCCAACTCGAAAATAACCTGCATCAACTGATTGCCGAAGCCAGCGCCCTTGGTTTGAAGGATGAAGAAGCGATCGCGCTAGAAGCTTTGATCGTGCTGAACTACGAGCGAGGTAATCTCATGGGTGTTCGGGAACACTCCCTCCAAGCAGTAGAACGAGGACGATTGGCAAGTCCGGCGACCACCGCCCGAATGCTAGCTCACAGCGGTTGGTGCCTCGCCGAAACCGAACGCGAGATGCCCCGTGCTGAGGCGCTGTTGCTAGAAGCACAGCCGCTTGCCGCGAGAGTGGGACTTGAAATTATCGATATTCCCTGTGGTCTGGGATGCGTGCGCCGTCATGCAGCGGATTTCCCGGCGGCGCGTTCTCTTTTGGAACAAGCATGGCGAATGGCGCAAGCGGAACAAGATCGCTGGCGAGAGTCTGCTTGTTTGACTTATCTGGCAATGACCGAGTTGGAAGCGGGCAATCCGACAGCGGCGATCGCTTACTCCGAGGAACTGGCAGCAGTTGCCACAAAAATTAGTGGTGAAGGCAGCGAAGGCCCATTCGCCGTTGCCCTGAGTTCGCTCGCCCGTTATGTTATCGGAGAAATAGGCGCTGAAGAAGCACTTGAGCCAGCATTATCCACCCTGCGCCAGATCGATGCGAACCGAATGCTAGCTTATACCCTGAGCTTTGCAGCGGCAAGGGATCTGGAAAGGGGTCGCGTTGAATTAGCGATCTCCCGCGCTCAAGAAGCACTTCATGCCGCGCAAATTGTAGATCATCCCAGTGAAATTGCCCTAGCTTGGGCTGCACTCATTCGGGGAAAGTTAGCTTTAGGCGAACATAAGCGTGCAGCAGAGCTATTTCAAAGCTTACAGCTCCAAATTGACCCTCGCGTCTTGAGCGTTCGTGCCCAAACTACCATCAATCGCTTACCGCAGGATCTGAGGACTAACGCAGAGATCCCCCTTGCGTCCCCCTTAAAAAAGGGGAATTTTCCAGTTCCTCCCAATTTATCGGGGGGTTAGAGGAATCTAGGCTTCAAGTTTTCAGTGGGTAAGTCCTGTATTTAAAAACCTAAATTGCTCAATCAATCAGGAGGAAAATATGGTTCGTGTCCTTGTAGAAAAGATATTTGAGCCACCGATCACCGAACAGAAGTGGAACCACGATCTTGAGATCGGAATACCTTGTCACAGGGCACACAATGTTCATTGGATTCGCTCAATGATGGCACGCGATCGCGCTAAAGTAATTTGCGAATTTGAGGCACCTGATGCTGAGACTGTGCGGAAGTCTTTTCGGAAAGCTGGCTTACCCTTCGCCCGGATCTGGACAGTTGATATTTTAGAACCATCTGTTGGATCAAATGTATCAACCCTGTCTAATTGCTCTTAATCAAAAAACCTTTGTAGTCTCACTTTCAGGTTGAAGAAACAGTAATGATGCGATCGCCTTCACCAATGCCTCTGGTTCCACAGGCTTAGAAATGTGCTGTTGAAATCCTGCGGCGATTGCTTGTTGGTAATCCATCTCGGCAGCATAGGCAGTCAGCGCGATCGCTGGAATGTTTCCTCCTTGGTCTGGTTTCAGACTCCTCACCTGTCGCATCAACATATAGCCATTGATTTCTGGCATTCCAATATCGCTGATGATGACATTTGGCTGGGATTGGCTTAGTGTTGTCAGCGCTGCAACGGCTGAGGCTACGGAGGTCACAGTTGCACCATATTGCTCCAACAGGAAGCACAAAAACTCTCGCATATCTGCATCATCATCCACCACGAGAATTTGTAAGCCAGACAAAGGTAAGGAGTCAAAAGTCAGAACTGAGAGGTTGTCTTTTTCATCCGACTGCCTTTCTCTATCATTCTGCAAACAGGGAAGCTTAATTAGGAAAGTTGCACCTTGTCCTTCACCCGGACTTGATACACTTACGGTGCCGCCGTGAAGTTCTACGAGATGGCGGACGATTGCCAGCCCTAGACCCAATCCCCCAAAGGTTCGGGTGGTGGTACCATCTTCCTGACGGAAATAGTCAAAGACATAAGGTAAGAACTCAGGTGCAATCCCCTTGCCTGTGTCAGTTACGCGGATTTGCGCCTGCGATCCGACCTGCTCTAATGCGATCGCGACTTGTCCCCCAGGGGGAGTAAACTTAATCGCATTGGCAAGGAGATTCCAAACGACTTGCTGCAATCGATTGGCATCGCCAGAAACCTGCCCGACGCCCGGTTCGAGGATGGTCTGAATCTGGATAGATTTGGCTTCGGCTGCTAAACGCACCGTCTCGATTGCAGCTTCAATCGTCGATACCAAGTCAACCGGGTAGACGTTGAGGCTCAGCTTCCCTTGCAGGATGCGGGAGACATCAAGCAAATCTTCAATTAATTGGGTTTGTAACTTGGCGTTGCGCTCAATAGTTTCTAAGGCGCGATCGCTGGTTGCCGGATCGAACTTGCGGCTCCGCAGAAGCTTTGCCCAACCCAGAATCGGATTAAGCGGCGTTCTCAGTTCGTGAGAGAGAACGGCTAAGAATTCATCTTTGACCCGGTTTGCCGCTTCCGCCGCACTTCGCGCGGTTCGTTCTGCTTCGTAGAGATGGGAACGAGCGATCGCTTGGGCGCATTGTTGGGCAAGTGCCAAGATAAAAGCTTGGTCATCCTCGTTAAGTTCTTGCGGCTCAGTAAAGCCCAGAGACAACCCTCCAACTGCCCGACCCTCTACCATCAGCGGAATCGAAACCCACGTCCCAAAGTTAAATTGACTATAGGCTTCAGCCAGGTGAGGGTAACGGGCTGCTCGTTTTTGTGACGTTTCACCCCAAACAGGTTGCCCAGTCCGTACCGCCTCTGCTAGAGGGACTGCTGTGTCGATGGAAAAACGTTGCCAGCCATCGATTTGATTCACTTCATAGCCAACGGCCCGCACAATTTCCAGTTCAGTACCGCTTTCATTGAGCAATGCCACTAGAGCATAGTTGGCACCCAAGGCAGCCATGCCCTGTTCGACGATGACTTCGGACACTTGGGTGGGTGTGAGCGATTCTGAAAGGGCAGCGGTAATGGACTGGAGACGGGCAATTCGCTCTGCTGCCCGCTCCGCCGTCTGTTGCGCCTGCTGCGCTTCCCGATAGAGGCGGGCATTATCGATAGCGATCGCTGCCCGATGAGCAATATCTTCCGCCAGCGAGAGGTCGCCGGTGTTGAAACGATGAGCAGATTCAGCTGTGACAAACGAAATGGCACCGAGAATCCGCCCCCGTGCCATCAACGGTGAGATAATATAGGACTTTAAGCCCAGTTCCCGCAGAATTCGCCGATGTTCTGGATCTTTGACTGCTTCTGCCAGGACTGCATCTGAAATTTCCGCCACCATTTCTGTTTGCCCAGTACGCAGCACCTTTGGTACACCTTCCGGTGCATTCAACGGTCTAGGATAACGCTGATGGAGTTCCCAGGCGAGTTTCACTTTCTCCGGATCTCGGTGGGCAACGGCGACCCGATGAATCGATTGGTTGTCTTGCAGGAGGTCAACGCCGCACCAGTCGGCGAAGTAGGGCACAACCAAGCTTGCCACGCTGGAGAGCGTGCTTTCATAATCGAGGGAAGAGGAGAGGGTGGCACTGACTTGAGCTAAAAACGCTGCTCGCTGCCGGTCGGCTTCTGCTTCCAGGCGGGCGGTTTGCTCTGCGTACAGTTGGGCACGTTCCGCTTCAGCCTGTTTGCGATCGCTAATATCTTTGTTGATGCCCACAAAAAAGAGCGGCTTGCCAGCCTTGTCGTAAACAAGCTTTGATGTTGTTTCAATCAACACTTTCAACCCATCTTTTCTCACACAGGGAACTTCACCACAAAATCCTCCGGTTTCCTGAATAGACTGGATCATTTGGGCGGTCATCGTTGCTGCAATGTCAGGGTGATGTAAGAAATTCAGGGGTTTAGCGATCGCTTCGGACGCCGTATAGCCGAAAATCTGCTCCGCGTTGCCCAGCCAGCGTTGAATATTTCCCTCCAGATCGGTTAACACAACAGCATCGGGCATTTGCTCCAAAGCAGCCTTAGAAATCAGCAGAGATTCTTCAGTTTGTTTGCGCTCTGTGATGTCAATTACAACACCACTCATGCGAGTCGCTGTGCCTGCTTCGTTGAAAAAGGCTCTTCCCCGGCAAGCAGCGTAGCGAATGCTGCCGTCATCCTGAATAATGCGATATTCGAGATCGTGTTCCACTCCTTCGTTAACCGCTCGGTTCAAAGATTGAGCGAGCGATTCCCGATCGTCTGGATGCAGGCGAGCCAACACTGCTTCTGAGGTGGCAACAAACGTTTCGGGGGTGACTCCAAATAGTTGATAAATCTGCTCATCCCAGTCAAACCGATCGTTGAGAATATCCCAACTCCAAATACCGATTTGAGCAGATTTCAACGCTAGGTTAAGTTGTTCTTGACTTTGTGCTAACCCTTGATAGAGACGAGCATTCTCCAGGGAAATGGCAATTTGAGCTGCTAAAATTTCCAGCACGGAAAGCTTGTCGTGTGTAAAAGCGCCTGGGATAAAGTTGTTTTCTAAATATAAAATTCCCAGCAAGTTTGACTGACGGGCGATTGGTAAGCAAAGTACAGACTTCGGTTGCTTTTGAATCACATACTCGTCTTCCGAAAATAGATTCTGCTCTGTGGCATCGGGCAAAATCACAGTTGATTGAGTTCGCTGCACATAATTCAGCACTGACTGAGGCAATGCAATTTCACCCGCCAATTCAGGTCGAAAAACATTAAATTTTTCTGCTTGGGAATTTATTTTCGCTTCGACTTCTATCACTAGATTCTGCTCGTGAAAAAGCAGCAAATAACCCAGTTCGGCTCCTGCTTGCTCAAGCGCAATCTGCATCAATGTCTTCAAAAGTCGAGAGAAGACAATTTCGCTAGAAATAGTTTGAGACGCCTTAACAACCGATAGAAAGTCAAGTTGCTCCCCCGTGCTTAAAAACGTTTCGTTGGAGGCAGGGGGCTGTTGCGGCAACGGTTGCGGCAATAAGGTCGGATAGAGCTGCTCAAGCTGCTTGACCTTGCCGAGCGCCTCCCAGCGCCGATAGGCATTCCTGGCTTCATGCAGATAAGTTTTAGCGATCGCTTCAAACTCCCGATCTAAGTAAAACTTAGCTGCTAACTCATACGCCAAGGCTTCATAATGCACAAATTTCTGCTCGCGGGCACAGCGAATTGATTGCTCATACAGGCGCATTGCTTCCATGTCCCGACCCTCAATTCGAGCTATCTCCGCCCCCACTAATTGAGACTTATGTAAGAAGTTAGCAGGGCAGTGGCTCGCCCAATCCTGCAATTGGCGCTGATGCATTTCTAAGGTTTCTAAAAACCCTTCCTGCTCTTCACAAGATGCAGTTGGATAAAGAGTCGCCAAGGTCAGCGAGTGATACAGAACATAATCGGTTTCGATTGGTAATGCCAGGGTTGTAACTGGAAACACGGACACTTGTAAGGCAGAATTCAGCGCCTCCTCATACTGTTCGTAGGTGAAAAACAAAATTAATTTGATGATGTGATAAAAGATAATTCCACTGACGAAGCCTGCATCCGTAAGGATGGAAAAGGCGTGCGATTCATCGAAACTATCATTACTTAGGGTCAGATTGTGGTAGGTGAGTCCGCGTAAATTTATGAGAAACTGCTGCTGCAATCTAATCGTCTGATAGGCCGCCTCATGCTTAGATTGCTGGGCAAAGTTAACGTACTTTTGAATCAAATTGTACGTTTCGGGAAGTGGACTTCCTAGCTGAATAATCTGCCAAGAGCCTTGATAGCCGTTGTAGTTAGCCATCGTCACATCACCTGCTTCCACACAACCGATAAATCCTCGCTCTAAAAATGGAATATCGGTAGAAATATGGTTCCGCCAAACGTTGATATGACTGCCATGAATGTGTAGAACCGTTCCTCTGAGTTTTGAGTCATTCAACTTCTCATTCAGTTGAATCGTCATCTCAGAAAATGCATACCCCGTAGGAATATCCCGAAAGATCGAAACCAACAACATCGCATACATACTATAAGCAAAACAGGAATCTTCCGTATTACCATACTTCAGGGAATAATTGACTGCTTTGAGTACAACTAGCGGAAAAATACTGGGTCTGCCGAGATAAGCAGGCGGCCCTACAGTTGTCAGCAGACCGATGAGTGTCTTAAGATTTGGATCTTGGAGCGTTGGGGCGTTGAGTAGATCGGAGACTTGTCTGTCACCTAAATTTCCCAATACCTGGCTTTTTTCGATAGCGATCGCAACCTGCACTTGCTCCTCTGAATCGGGGAAAGTCACCCCAAAAATTTTTAAAGCTTCTAATCCGAGTGCTAGCGCCTCCTCATACCTACCTGCAACTTGATAAAGTCTGAGCTGAAGTATATAAATATTCGCTTTGTCTATATAAGATTTGGCTTTGATAAATAGAAGCTTAAATAGAGCTTCCGCCTCCTCTAAATTACCCGTTAAAAATTCGCATTCAGCTCGTTCTTTAACTAGAGTAAATGTTTGTTCATAATGGTCAAGCCAAGAATCTTCATTTAAAAGATTTGCAGCGACAGCAAGCATTCTTTTCGCAGGTGTGTACGCAGTGGAGGCTTTTGCCTTCTTAGCAGCAATTAGATTTAGGCGAATTAATTCGTCTTTTTCTGTCCGCTCAGTAATCAAACCAACAGCTAGATTAAGTTGATTCACTAAATCAAAAATTTGTTCTTCCAGTTGAGCAGAATTGAAACTTTTAAGTAAAAGTCGCCCAATCGTGAGGTGAACCGCTTGCTTTTGTTCATTATCGATCAAGGCATAGGCAGCTTGTTGAATGCGATCGTGGTAAAAGCGATAGCTTTTCTCAATGCTTTCAGTTGCCTCTGTTGGGATGATGAATCCTCTCAGAACCGCTTCCAAAAGTGTGTTGGCTGTTTGCTGAAGAGATATTTCACCGACGATTGCTAAAACTTCTAAATCAAAACGATTCCCGATACAGGAAGCTAACTTGAGCAACTGTTGAGTTTCGGGCGGCAGTTTTTGCATCCGCCCAATCATCAGATTGACAATATTATCCGTAATGCCTTGGGCTTCAATTTGGGCTTGATTCCATTGCCAGACGCGATGGTTGCGATCGAATGTCAGCAGATTTTCTTGGTACAGCGTTTTGAGAAACTCGTTGACAAAAAAAGGATTGCCATCGGTTTTCTGGACGATTAATTTGGCAAGAGATTCTGACCGTCCCGGCTCACAATGTAGGGTTTCAGCAATGAGCTGATTCACATAAGCAAGGTTGAGAGGAGTGAGAAAAATTTCGGTTATTTTTGCCCCACCTTGACGAATCTGCTCCATCATCAAACTGAAGGGATGGAGCAGATCGACCTCGTTATCTCGAAAAGCCAGAATAAAGCAAAGATGCTGGAGACTTGATCTCGTGACGATGGTTTGAATCAAATTCAGAGTGGCGCTGTCTGCCCACTGCATATCATCCAAAAAGACAGCCAGTGGATGCTCTTTTTGAGCAAAGATACTGATAAAGTTTTGAAACACCAGATTGAATCGATTTTGGGATTCAGCGGGTCCCAAGTCTGGTATAGGAGGTTGTTCGCCGACGATGAGTTCAACTTCTGGAATCACATCGGTTATCAGTCTGCCATTGTTCCCGAATGCGGCTTGGATTCGCTTTCTCCAAGTGGCAAGTTTATCTTCAGGTTCCGTCAAAATTTGCCGAACGAGCGTCTGAAAAGCTTGAACAAGGGTGGAATAAGGAATATCTCGTTTGTACTGATCGAACTTACCAGAGATAAAAATCCCACGTTCTCTTACGATGGGTTTTTGGATCTCGTTCACGAGAGAAGATTTACCAATCCCAGCATATCCAGCGACGAATATAAGTTCTGGCGTACCTTGGCTAACAACTCGCTCAAATGCTTGTAAAAGCTGTGTAATTTCTCGCTCTCGCCCATACAATTTTTGGGGAATTTGAAACCGCTCTGAGATATCTTGTTCGCCTAAAGGGAAAGATTGAATTTGTCCAATTGTCTCCAACTGTCTTAGGCATCGTTCCAGATCGAACTGCAAACCCAAAGCACTCTGGTAGCGATCTTCTGCAACCTTTGAGAGCAGTTTCATGATGATGTCAGATAGCGATCGCCCAATCTCCGGTCTTACCTTTGTGAGTGGTGGCGGCGATTGGGCAATATGACAATGCACCCACTCTAAAGGGTCTTTGCCCTGAAACGGTAGCTGACGGGTCAGCATTTCATAGAAGGTGACTCCCAAGGAATATAAATCGCTGCGATGGTCAATCCCGCGATTCATTCGCCCAGTTTGCTCTGGCGACAGATAAGCCAAACTGCCTGCAATCTGGCTGGAACTGCTGACCATTTGCTGTTCGTAGGGGATAAAAGCAGCAATCCCGAAGTCAGCGATTTTGACCTGATGCGTTTCCAGATTAATGAGAATGTTCTGCGGCTTAATATTTTTATGGACAATGCTATGGTTATGAATTTGGGCGATCGCATTGCTGATTTGAATGGCAATTTTTAAAAACGGAATCGGCTCCCGAAAGTCTTCTAAAAGCCGATCGAGCGATCGCCCGCCAAAATCCTCCAAAATCAGATAAGGAATGCCCTGATGCACCTCTAAGGCGTAGCCTTTAACTGCTCCGGGGGTGTTCAACCGTTGGGCGATCGCATACTCATGTCTGAGTTGCTCAATATTATTGGGCGTACAACACTCTGGACGTAGCCCTTTAATAATCACCGGACGCCGATCTTCAACTCTGATTCCACGGTATAGGACGGCTTTTATCCCTTCTTTGAGCAAAGTGACAATCGTAAATCCGGGTAACTTCAAGGTCATGTCAACAGATCCTATAGCCGTGCTTCGTCAGAATAGTCAGAGGCCAATGGTGCTTCAGACTCATCTGCTAGATTTAACTAGAGTAGCAATCGCTTCAACCAGTTTTTCCGATTCTCCAGGCTTGGCAATATGCAGATGGAATCCGGTTGCGATCGCGTACACCCCTTTGGGCATGAAAACAGCGAAGCGAGGCGTTAGCCTAGCGCCGACCTATCGGTTAGCTCATCTGTAATTACCCCAAGATGGCATAAAAAATTGAAAAATTCGATGCTTGAAAGCTGACAAACTACTGACCATTCTCCTGTAAGTATTTAGTCATCATTTCGGCTCTCTTGACAAGACCAGCCTCCTGACGCTATCTGCGACAAGCTTAAGGGATCTCTAATACTGACTACGAGAGATTTTCCTAGTTCTGAGCTACAGAATGCACAATAACAGTCATCCCCATTTAGACAACCACTAGGAGATAACGATAAGACCCTCCATTCCGTAGGTTTACCCTACCTCCTAGAGAGTCTTCTGATATTGGTGGTGCTTATGCGATCGCTCAACTCTTTGATGGCTTAGGGAAGAAACTGCAACTAGACTACCCTCTTAGTAACAGTTGCACCACAGCAACAACGGAATCAATAAAAGTAAAGTCTTGGATTCAGAGAATACCCGAAAAAGCGATCGCTGATATCTGCATCCAGACCATTTAGTTTTACTATCCCTTGCTTATTGACTACTTTTAGAGCAAACCTATCAGAAATTTTCTGATTTCTGAGTTTTGCCTGCATTCTTGTTTTCAACCCAATCAATCGCTGAGTTTAAATAACTGCGTGGTTTCATTTGCCCACCACCATTCTTGTTACTCTTTCCAATTAACAGATGTTGCTCTCAATTTGCCATCACCGATAATCGTGTGAACTTTGAAAGAGCCGCTTTGTCCTGGATTTAGCGTGGAGGGTTCTGCATTGACAGAACTACTTTTAATCACCTTGCCATCTAATCCAACAACGTTATAGGTGACTTCAATCGAATGAACTATTTTTTGGGTTTCGTTGATGATGCGACCCGTCAAAATATCCCCATCAGATGTTTGGTCTGCGATGATGACTTGTGGTTTTTGACCGCATAGTTGGGTGAGGTCTAAGGTTCTGCCATCCGATGTCTGCATATAGCAAAAGGGCATATCGATCTCGGAAGATGAGGCACTCGCAGCTTGTAAATTGGTAATCCATGAATTGCCAGAAGATTGATGATTGCCGAAGAAAATCGAAGCAATCCAGAAGGAAATTGTTAAAGTAAGGGTTTTTTGCATAGTGTTAACAGTTGGTAAAAACATAACAAAATTTCGATCTGTCTTAACAGATTTGAGGGATGAGTCTGAATTTAATTCAAGGCAGTATTCAAGGCTAAATTCTAAGTTCAGAGCTTGAGTGTTGGGCTTTTTCAAACACCCAGTATTGGCTCGCCCGGTGTTAAAACCCTAGCCATAGTGAGGGAATAAAAAGTAATCTCTTGGCTAAGGCAGTTGAGAAAATTCCAATGCCTTGCTAACCCAGGTTGCTAGTTATCTCATTTGGGTTGTGAGGTGCTAGTGAGGTGCTACATTAACGATCCTTCCAGCCCCCCAATTTATCGGGGGGCAAGAAGTCTATATGTTGCAAACAGAAAACAAAATGGTATTAGAGCATTGGAAATCGACTCGCAAATTGTACCCAGTTACTCAGCAATGGAGTAACTCGCAACTCCCGTACCTGGTGGTAGTGAGCAAACAACCTCATAAGCTCCGTTAGCAGTTTGAGCTACAGGTCCCGTGAAGTTGAACACATGCTTCTTCGGAGTACCTGTAGCACCACCGCTAAGTGCGATTGTTAATTTCTGGAATTGAAAACTTAGAGAGTTCGGCTGGTTAGCCCGCAGCTCGCACTGTAGGGTTGTAGACTGAGCGTTTCTGCTGAATACATGCACAAAAGCAAGAGGTCCTGCGCTGCCATTTTCAGTCCCTGATGTAATGTCCCGAACAACAGGACAATGTAGGTTAATGGATGTGGTACCTTGAACTGAAAACTGTCCAGCTGCACGACTAAATTGCTGATTAGAAGCGGAAGTCTCAGGCTGACACATACTTCCAGCGTAGACTTTATTATCTCCAGCTAATGCTGCGGTGGGAATGGCAGCAGTGGATAATAGAGTGGCAGAAAATGCGATCGCTACTTTTACACGTTTCATGTTGGACATCATAGAAGTTGCTCCTTGGTATTTGCGTTGTTAATTAGTGAATTGCTTCAACTAAATACCAAGTTATTCAAAGCAGCGTTCGCAAAGCGTTCAATTAAATGCGATCGGAAACTTACATTTTTGTGACTCAAATCACTGGCGCTCGTGTTAAAGCGAAGATGCCCGATAACAATCTTTTTGGTAACTCGCAAATTCTATATAAATTTTTCTAGGATTGTGCAGCAAGCAACAGCATAAGTCTATTTTTCCGGTCTTGTATTAACCGTCTCAAGCAGTGTATACGAGCCGCAATCCGTTATCAGGAACGACGAACGAGCCGACAGGTCGGCTATAGGCTTCCGCCTTCGCTACGCTGACGCTGTTTTCATGCCCAAAGAGCTGTACGCGATCGCATCAATTTCACAGTGGTTATATGCATACATAGCCTAGGGTAAGGTTTTGGGGGGAGCGAACGCTTCCAGAACGCTATCGGAACGCTTGCCTTGATAGCTTGTTCATATACCAAAAAACATTCATAGAGGATATCGAATAAATCCTGAAGAGACACACAGCTTGGGTTGAATTCCTGCGAATACCCTCCGTTTTTCTTATATCTATTTCTCTTCGGAATGCTACCTATCAGCTCCTCTAACTCCGCTTAAGAGTGCAACAGAAATCTAAGTTTTTGCGATCGCACTCTGAATAACACATTCAAACTTGAAAATCATGACGAGGATTTTATGACAACACTTACCCTAGACCAAACCAAAGCAGAAGCATTTGCCGAACGGATGCTTAACATTCTCAACAGTGGCGCGATCGCTCTGATGACGTCTATCGGTCACAGAACTGGGCTATTTGACAGGATGGCTGAACTACCGCCTTCTACAAGCCAACAGATTGCAGACGCAGCGGGGTTGAATGAGCGGTACGTGCGCGAATGGTTGGGAGCAATGGTTACGGGTGGCTTTGTGGAATACAATCCAGCTAAGAATACCTACGATTTGCCTCTAGAACACGCCGCATTCTTAACGCGGGCTTCCAGTCCTGACAACATTGCGGCATTTTCCCAATACATCCCTTTGTTAGGAAGTGTTGAGGAGCAAATCATCGACTGCTTTTACAAGGGTGGTGGGGTTCCCTATTCTGCTTTCAAGCGTTTTCATCAAGTGATGGCGGAAGATAGCGGTCAAACGGTCGTTGCGGCGCTGAATGACCACATTCTGCCCTTAATTCCCGGGCTGATTGAGGCACTTGAGAAAGGAATTCAGGTGCTGGATGTGGGGTGTGGGAGCGGTCGTGCCATCACCAAAATGGCGAAGGAATTTCCGAATAGTCGGTTTACAGGCTACGACTTCTCAGAAGAAGCGATCGCGATCGCGCAAACCGAAGTCCAACGCCTCAATCTTGCAAATATCCGCTTTCAAGTAAAAGATGCTGCCACCCTGGATGAAGTTGAAAACTACGATTTCATCGCTACCTTTGACGCCATTCACGACCAAGCTCAGCCCGATCTAGTGTTGCGAGGAATTGCCCAAGCACTGCGTCCGGATGGCATTTATTTGATGCAGGATATTCGTGCCTCCGGTTATGTTGATGGCAATCTCGATCATCCGGCAGGGCCGTTACTTTACACCATTTCTTGTATGCACTGCATGACTGTATCGCTTGCCGCAGGAGGCATGGGGCTTGGTGCCATGTGGGGTCAGGAGAAAGCATTGGAAATGCTGGAAGATGCCGGTTTCACTAGCGTGGAAATCAAGCAACTCGCTCATGATTTTCAAAACAATTACTACATTGTGCGGAAGAATTAAACCCGTTTTACGAATTGTCTGGATTAAATCCCTGCCATCAATTGGGGGGATACAGAAAAAATCACAAATGTAGCGGCAAGAAAGTGAATCGCTAAAAAACTATGTAACACCAACCTTCAATTCTGAAAACCATTGAAAGCTAGAAAATCCTATGTGCAAACTCTGTGCATTTGCTTGGCGTTATCAAAAACCCGGTAGCAGTGACTCGCTATTGCTAACTACGAAACAGTTCTCTTCACTGGTTGTTTTAAATCAAGCCTCGCAACCAGTTCAGAAATTATCTACTACAAAAGACAAGTAAAAAGGAGAAAAAACCATGACTACATTACTAAACCGCATCGAATTGAAAGATTATGCAGCGATCGCGTCTGCTCTCTCCCAAGAATTGGCAGCGAGTGCCGTTGAGCGCGATCGCCAAGCAGGTATCCCCCATGAAGAAGTACGACGGTTGCGGGAATCGGGACTGTTACCTCTGGTTGTACCGCGAGAATATGGCGGTATTGGCGCAACCTGGGTAGAAGCTTACAAGGTTCTTCAGGAAATTGCTAAAGCAGATGGTTCTACGGGGCAACTCTACTGCAATCAGCTAATCTTATCAGTGGTGGGTCAGGTGAGCGGCACCCCCGCTCAAGCCGAACGCTACTATCGAGCCACTGCCCAGAATCACTTGTTTTGGGGCAATGCATTTAACACGCGGGACACTCGCCTCAAAATTGAGCCAGAAGGCGATCGCTTCCGGGTAAATGGAACTAAGAGCTTTGGCACCGGAGTGCCAGCAGCGGATATTCGTGTATTCGCCGCCGTGCAAGACGGGGTCGATCATCCGATTGCCTTTATCCTTCCCAAGGATCGAGAAGGCATTGTCTACAACAACGACTGGGACAATATGGGACAACGCTGCACCGCTAGCGGTAGTTTCACCTTCCACAACGTCTTGGTGAACCCGGATGAAATTCTCGGCCCACCTCCATCTCCAGAGGGTGCCTTTTCTACCCTCTTGTTCGTGGTGAATCAGTTGGCGAAAACCCATGTCTATCTGGGAATTGCCGAAGGTGCCTTGGAAGCGGCAAGGGATTACACGACGACGATGACTCGACCCTGGATTACATCAGGCGTCGATCGGGCATCGAAAGATCCCTACATTTTGCAGCACTATGGTGAGCTATGGACTGAGCTAAAGGCAGCGATCGCGCTCTGCCGTCAGGCAGCGCAGCAAGTACAGACGGCATGGGAAAAGGGACAGGCGCTCACTCATGAGGAACGGGGTGAAGTTGCGATCGCTGTTTATACTGCTAAAGCTTTTACCACTAAAGTTGGCTTGGATATCACCACCCGCATCTTTGAAGTCATGGGCGCTCGTTCCACTGCTGCGAAATACGGCTTTGACCGCTACTGGCGCGATTTGCGGACGTTTACCCTGCATGACCCAGTGGACTACAAGCTACGGGATATTGGCAATTGGGTTCTCAATCAGGAACTGCCAATGATATCGCAGTATTCGTAACCGGAATGCGATCGCATTCCCTAGTCTGGCTTGCTTGCAAGTAGATAGTCAAAAGTCGATTCCTAGGGCGCACAAATCCACTTTTGACTTATTTTTTTGGCTTATTTTTGAATGCGCTTGACAAATGACTCGTGTATGACGTCACTTTAGAGGAGTTTAAAAGCGATCGCTCCCGCGTCTTGCCAACAGAAAGCGATCGCTTCTCCTAAAAATTCCTGACTCCAACCAATAATCCCTGTCAAAGGGAAAGGAAGGCACAAGTGAAGGAGTAGAGACACAATGGGCGATCCTTATCTGTTGGCGGTAAGTTTGTTAAGCGGCGGGCAAATAGCCGCCCCGCCCCCGCCCGTGCTACCTCCACAGCCTGACAACCTGTTAGCGTTATGGCATTCCAGTGAGTCGAGTACCTTTGAGCCACTGGTGGCTCAGAAAATCGTCCCGACCATTGAAATCACCTCTCCGGAATTTAGCCAGCAGTTGATTTCGCAGACTAATCCTTTCCAGGGGACTGACACACTAACTATTACTACAGCTTTAGCACCGACAGCAGCTCAAGCCGCGATAGAACTGAAACCCTCCGTACAAGCGAAGCTGAAACCGGATACAGCAACGACAAAACCGGCATCTGGCAGTCAACTTTTTTACCAAAGATTAGCTGCTCTGAAAGCAGGCAAGATTTATACTCGTCTACCTGTTGATAGCTTTCAGTCATACTGGGCGAACCAAGCAGGTACTAAAGCACTGGCTTTACAAAAACCTAGCTATGAACAGTGGAAACGCCTACTGGCAAAGGAAGCGAGAGCAGTTTCTCAAGGTCAAGGTTCCAACCGTCTTTCCGTATTAGTGGGAGATTCTCTCTCATTGTGGTTTCCCCAAGAACGTCTTCCTGGGGGGAGTTTGTGGCTGAATCAGGGAATTTCTGGGGATAATTCCCGTGGCATCTTGAAAAGATTGTCTGCTTTTTCCCAAACTCGTCCCGATGTTATTTACGTTTTAGCTGGCATCAACGATTTACGCCAAGGTGCAACGGATGAAACAATTCTCGATAATCTTCGCCAAATTGTTCGCCGCTTACGACAAGAGCATCCTCGCAGCTCAGTCATCGTGCAATCCATTCTTCCCACCCGGATCAACACCATCCCAAACCGCCGAATTCGTAACCTTAACCAACAACTGGCTATCCTTGCTCAACAACAGGGTGCAGGCTATCTAGATATTCACTCTCGCTTTAGCGATGTTGAAGGAAATTTGCGTCTGGACTTAACGACGGATGGGCTGCATTTGAGCGGTCGAGGATATGAAGTTTGGCAATCGGCACTCCAACAGGCAGAATCGGTAATTGCGCTGAATCGGAATAATGTGCGTGCTGATAACTCAGTAAAGCGATCGCGTCTCTCTGATTTATCTGGATTAAATTAACTGGTAAAAAATTTACGTTTTGTAGGGGCATGGCACAAACACGCCCCTAAAGGCATACCTATCATGCCTGCCATGCCTCTACTTAGCAATTCAATCCATAAAAAAATCAGAGCGATAAAGCTCTGATTGTCAAACTAAGTTCAGTGGAGTTTCAAAAAATTGTTAGAAATAATTGCGCGGCTATCAATTTATCAGCCAATCAATCAAAATTAGCCGAATTAGATGCCTTGACGAGAAATCAGCTTTTCAATATCCGCCTGAGTTTGCTGCAATAGCTGCTCGCGGCTATCAACAGCCTTGGTGAGAGTGGGAACTAGGTTGCGCGCTTGTAACGCCATGTGAAGCTGTAGATGCGCCACGTACTCACTAAAATCTTCACGAAATGAAGGAGTTGAGGATTGCTGTAAAGGCACGTTTATTGTGTTCTCCATCGTTATCTCTCAGCCGTTTGTCAACCTTAACGAAGTTATCATACCGTTCATAGTCTCTTCTAATTTTGCAATGAAGTTTAATCGTTTTCAGGGAAATTGTTTAAGAAATGTTAAATATTCTCCGGGACTGTTTAAACTTCTTTGCATTCCCCTGATTGAGCTGAGTGGGAGACAGGGAATAGGTGAGGACAGAACATTCACCCATTCCCAATTCGCTCCCCAATTTCTATCCCCCAATGCCCAAGCGTCCCGCTAAGCCTGGAGTGAGAGGTAGGAGAGTTGCCACTGTTAAAAACAGAGCCAACAGCCCCAAAGCCGCTCGCGCATCATCGGGTTCGGAAATCTCATTCAAGCTAGGGCGTTCTAGACCCCGTTGCAAGAACAGAATTACAATCGCCCAGTACAGCAGCAAAGGATTCGTCGGATTCACCAGAGAGACAATTCCTAGCAAAACTAACGTGGCAACGGTAGCGCGTCGAGCGATTTGGCGTCCGTAGATTGCCTGGACAATTCGACCCCCATCGAGCATTCCCGCTGGCATCAAATTGAACGCTGTTACCACCAAACCCAGCCAACCGATAATCGTCAGCGGGTGGACATCAACCAGGGTTTGCTGAAGACTAGAACCAAGGACAACCCGTGCTAGAGTACCCACCAAAATTGATCCCTGGAAAAACTCCGATGGCACCTTAAATAGACTGCCTTCGTGGGAAAGAATTAAACCGACGATTAGCATCAATAGGGAAACAATGCCACCAGCAGCAGGGCCAGCTAAAGCGATATCAAACAGCACTGTGCGATTGGGTAATAGCGATTCAAACCGAGTAATCGCCCCAAACGAGCCAATCTGTGCGGATGGGATGAAAAAAGGAAAACTTAGGCGAATATTGTGACGACGAGCTAGGAACCAGTGACCGAGTTCGTGAGTCACTAAAATCACCCAGATTCCGGCACTGATGGGCAGAACTTCTCCAAAGCGGCTTGGATTGCTGAAGAAATCAAAGCCGAGGAAAATTCCCGCCGTCTCTAAGCTAGCGGCAATGGTAGCGACGACGAGAACGCCTGCCAAGATGTTCTGCGGTAAGGTTGCTGGTTTCGGATCGTTGGTGCTGGGGAGAACAATCACCACCGGCTTCTCTTCCGGATTTTCTACTAAAAATAGCCGATAGCGATCGCCCAATCTCTCGTGCAAACTCGCAGACAAGCGGGAATGAACCGCCGCAGGTTCTCCCCGCAGATTTCCCTTGAAGATGGCTCCTTCCTGATAAGGAATGCTTTCGGTGGCAAAGAAGGTATCAATGCCAAAAATTCCTTGGATGTTTTTCAAGTCTTCATCTGGAATGGGAACCACTTCTTGGGAGACGGGATTGGTCGCCTCTTTTGGCGTCGCCGCCGCTGTCTCTCCCCCATTTTCCTCAGCAGTATCTTCTATCGGGTTGGATTCTTGCACCATTTTCAAGACCCGCTCCCGCAGTATGGCATCCTGACCGGCTGCTCGCAGTTTATTTCCGATGAAGATGTACAACCCAGCGGAGGCTATCAACATAAACAAGATGCTCACCAGGTTGAGATAAATCCCCGCCGCGAACAATCCAAAAAACAACAGCCAGGGAGACATCAACACCACTGACTGCAACCAAGCTAAGATGCCGAGTTTGCCGAATGACTTGGCACGGTAGAAGCCCCAACCCAGGATGCCTAAAGCCACCAGCACAATTAAAACTGTCGCCGTAGTTTCCGATCCAGTAAACATTTTTGATGAGGAGCCGTAGCAGCTATAGCCAACCAGTCTACTGTATTTCAATTTCTGATAAGGATTCAAGGTTACTCTTGGCTCTCGGTCGGGAAATGATTTCAATCTCTGCGAGAGATTCATCCAGCCATCTCCACACCACCCTAAATACAGTGCAATATTCGAGCGAGCTGAACCCAGCTTAAATTTCTTGAATGCCAAAGAAATGTCAAATAAATTTGGTTGAGATTAACGCCAATATTTACCTACTAAGAACCCTATGCTATTTAAAAAGTTAGAAGATAAGAATTTTAGTCAGTTAATTAGACTGGGATTAATTGCGATCGCCTTGAGCATCGTTCCGCTTACCGCCTGTGTCAGCTCCCAAAAATCCACCCAGCAACCCTCTCAAGCTTCATCACCGTCTTTAGCGCTAAAAAATGCCAGAACTGGCGATCGCGTTATTAAGCCGCAATTTGAGGCTGCTGGAAACTTCTCAGAAGGTCTGGCAGTCGTCACGATTAACGGAAAAAAAGGTTATATCGATAAGACTGGCAATATTGTCATTAAGCCGCAGTTTGATTTTGCTGAAAAATTTGAACAAGGAATGGCAGCCGCAAAAATTGGCAATCAGTTCGGCTATATTGATAAGACTGGAAAAATGGTCATTATCAATCCACCATTTGAGCAAGTTTTACAATTTTCCGAAGGACTTGCGCCAACCAGTATTGGCGGCAAGTGGGGCTATATCGACACGAACCGCAATCTGGTTATTAAACCGCAGTTTGCCGCTGCTCACAACTTTTCAGAAGGGTTGGCATCCGTCAGAATTGGCAATCAAGAAGGCTATATTGATAAGACGGGCAAGATAGTTATTAAACCGCAGTATAAACAAGCTTATCCCTTTAAAGAAGGGCGAGCAGCGGTATTTGATAATAAGTTAAAGATAGGCTTTATTGACACAACCGGCAATCTAGTCATCAAGCTACAATTCGATGGGATAAATGATGGTTTTTCCCAAGGGCTAGCACCCGTAGCAATGGGCAGTAAAATTCCTCAGCGTTGGGGTTATATTGACAAAACTGGGAAGTTTGTCATCCAGCCGCAATTTGAGTATGCTTCTCCCTTTTACCCAAACGAAGACCTAGCAGCAGTAACAGTTGACAAAAAGACTGGCTATATCGATAAAACTGGCAAGCTAGTTCTCCCGCCGCAGTCTTATTATGCAGGCAGTTTTGAGGATGGAGTGGCACTCATTTCAATGGGTGGTAAATATGGCTATATGGACAAAACCGGAAAAATTGTGATTCCGCCGCAGTTTAATGAAGTACGCGATCGCGGTGGTTTTTCCGAAGGACTAATCGCGGTAGAAATTGGCGGGAAGTATGGATATATGGACAAGACTGGCAAAACAGTCATCAAGCCACAATTTGATGCGGCTGGTTCCTTTCAAGAGGGGCTGGCACCCGTAAGAATTGGCAGTCAGTGGGGCTATATCAGCCGATAAAAAAGCCAAGATTGTTAGTTCCTAAAAATCAACTCCACGTCATGCGATCGCACTCCAACGACTCGCAATCGGCATTCGCCAGCCGGTGCCAAAAGCCCGATCGGTAATTTTCAGTCCAGGCGGTGCTTGTCGCCGCTTAAATTCGGCACGCGCGACTAATTGCATCACTTTATTGACAACGACTGGATCGTGACCAGCTTCGATAATTTGAGCGGTTGATTGATGTTCGTGAATTAGCCGCTGCAACATATCATCCAGAATGTCATAAGAGGGCAGAGAATCTTGATCGACTTGACCGGGTTTTAGTTCGGCACTTGGCGGTTTGGTGAGAATATTTGTAGGAATAATTTCACCGTTGCGATTCAGCCAATTACACAGAGAGTAGACGCGAGTTTTGGGCACATCAGCAATCACTGCTAATCCCCCATTCATATCCCCATAAAGCGTACAGTAACCGACCGCCATTTCTGACTTGTTACCCGTAGAAAGGAGGAGATAGCCAAACTTATTTGCGATCGCCATTAATAAATTGCCCCGAATCCGCGATTGAATATTCTCTTCCGCAAGCCCAAAAGCGGTTCCAGCAAACAGCGGTTCTAACGTTTGGTCGTAACCCTGCATCAGCTGCCCAATCGCTAAGGTTTGAGTGGGAATACCCAGCTTTTGGGCTAATTTCAGCGCATCTTCGACAGAATGATCGGAACTGTAGGGCGAAGGCATCAGGACGCCGAATACATTTTCTGCCCCTAAAGCGGCGGATGCGATCGCTGCTACCAACGCCGAATCCACTCCACCACTCAAGCCAAGCGTAACTTTGGAAAAGCCACACTTGCGGGCATAGTCTCTCACTCCCAACACCAACGCCGCCCAAATTTCTTCGTCTTCACTAGCTGCAAGCGGTGCGACTCCCCCGTTATCCTTGGTTGCTGAGGGGGAGATTAAATCCCGCTTTTCCTCATCAAATTCCAGCAGTACCAAATCCGTCTCAAAACGAAGGGCACGACACACCACTTCCCCGGCGTGATTCAAAGCGAAACTGCTACCATCAAAAATTAAGTCATCATTTCCTCCAACCTGATTGATGTAAATGCTTGGTTGGCGGTAACGGACAGTACTATGACGCAACATTGCTTCTCGCAAGTGATGCTTGCCAACACTATAGGGAGAAGCTGACAAATTCACCACCAAATCTACACCCAATTGAGCTAAGTCAGCAATCGGATTCACTGCATAGCTACGCTTTCCCCAAAATTCCTCATCGTTCCACAAATCTTCGCAGATTGTGACGCCAATGCGGAGATTATCGAGCGTAAAAGAATTTGGCTGAAGTCCCGGTTCAAAATATCGATATTCGTCAAAAACATCGTAGCTGGGCAACAGTCGCTTGTGAAAAATTTGCTGTATTTTGCCCTGTTCTAAGCAGGCAATACTATTAAATAACGGTTTACCTCCAGCGGCGTGCGCCTCCGGATTTGGGTCTACCGTACCCACCAACACCGCTAAATTGGGTGGCAAATCCTTTGCTAGCTGCTGCAACACCGTTGCCATAGACTCGACGAAGCCGGGATTCAGCAGCAAATCTCGTGGCGGATAGCCGCACAAAGAGAGTTCCGGCGTCAGCAACAAACGGGCACCTTGCTGAGTTGCCTGTCTTGCCGCCTCTAGAATTTGTTGGGCATTGCCGGTGAGGTTGCCAATTGTGGGGTTGAGTTGAGCGATCGCAATTTTCATATTCAGTTATCACCTGCGTCGTTCTGATTATTTAAACTAATTTTTCAATCGCAGCAATTAGGATTTAGATTGCCAATGTTTTAATTCTTCATTCATAAAATAATTAATCAAATCTTGATATAGCTTTTCAATTACATCTGGATTTAAACCTTGTTCTTCAGCCCAAAGACGTCTTTGCTGCAACATCGACTGAACCCTTTCCGGGGCTTTTACACTAGTTTCGTTTGTTTTAAACTTTGCCGCCGCTTTTACATATTCAAATCGTTTACCAAAAGCTGCGATAATTTGGCGGTCAATTTTATCAATCTCCTGACGAATTTCTTCAATATTTGAACAATTTTTGGTTTGTTTCATAATTGGCTTTCCTTATCTAATTTTTTATTATTAACGCAAAGGTTCGCAAAGGGTAACGCAAAGAAAGATAAAATTAAATTATTTTTTTAACTTGGCGAACCTTTGCGCGAACCTTTGCGTTAGCGAAGCGGCGCGACAGCGCTACCTTTGCGTTTAAATAAATACCAACGGTTTATCCTTAAACGGAGCAAACGCTTCAGCATCAAATCGATACAAACTCGCCGGACGCCCCGCCCCTCGCGAGACTTTGACTTTGGTATCGTAAAGAAAACCCAGCTTCAAGAGTCGGGCGCGAAAATTAGAATAATCCGAGAAATTTTCACCTAAAACGGTCGTGTAAAGCTGATATAAGTCACTCAAAGTAAATAACTCCGGCAACACTTCAAAGGCGACTGGGCTATATTCCAATTTATTTCGCAGACGCCGATGACCATACTCTAAGATTTTATGATGGTCAAAGGCTAATTGTGGCACTTGCTCTAAAGGATACCAGGCAATTCCACTCACTCCATCGGCAATTAATTCAGCTTCTTCAAATCGCACTAAAGCAAAATAACTGACCGACAGATAACGAACTGCGTAGCTTTCTTCGCATTCCCTCGGATCTCGTCCAGGCCCGCCAAAGGTGTATAACTGCTCTAAATACAGATTTTTCACGCGAATCTTTTCAGCCAAAATCCGATAGGCGGCATCTTCTAAAGATTCCCCTTGCCGCACTAAAGTACCGGGCAAACTCCACCGATCGGAAAAAGGTTCGTCCTGCCGCATTACTAACAAAACTAATAGTCGGTTTTGCGCCGTATCGACTGAGAAAATCACGTTATCGACTCCGACTTTAAAATCCGCTAATGCCGGTTTTTTTACCGAATCTCCTATCTTTTTCGAGCTGCGTCCTCGCATTCGTATAAACGTTCTCTGTGAATATAATCCTCAACGGTCGTCGTCAAGGCTTGTCTGTTGCCATTCTCACGATAAGCTGTGGAAGAAACCGCCGGTGGTTTGATGTCAGCGATCGCAATCTGCGCCCCTAGTTGCCTCAGCGCTTCCAAATCAGAGTCATCTATCGCATATCCTGGTCTAGGCACCACAAGTAGATGCACTTGCTGCAATAAATCTTCAACTCTATACCAACGCGGCATCTGGTTTACTAAATCCGAACCAATGACGACGGTAAAATCTGCCGACATCCCCCAGCATTGCCTAGCCTTCTGCACCGTCTCCAGAGTTCTAGGGCTACTGAATTCCGGATACAGCCCAATATTGTGGCAACTCGGATGAATTTCCTCAATCAGCAACCGTAGCATTGTTGAGCGATGTTCTAGCGGCGTTTGATGCGATTTAAACGGATTATTTGAAGCCCAAACCGCCACCCAATCATAGTGTTGCGACAGCCATTTCAAAATCGCTTGATGCCCAGAAGTTGGCGGGTCAGCACTCGTACCAAACAAAGCAATTCTCATTATTTTCTTACTTCCTCTTACTTCCTCTTCTTTCCTCTTTCTTCGCGCTCTATAGCGCTAACGCGCATGGCTTCGCTAGGGCGTCTTTGCGGTTCGTTCCCAAATCCCTTAAGCAGCGCGACGAGTTTTTTCCATCAACTCCAGCAGTGCAGCCGAAACCCCCACCAACGGCGACACAGGCGAATCCAACTGACGAGTCTCCGCTGGTAAACTCCCTACCGAAATAGCAGTTCGTTCTCGAATTTGGGTTAAAGATTCTGGTAGAAACACCCGTTCGCCTTGCTTAAACATCGGCTGCAACAAAGGCTGCTCAAACTGCGGACTTTCCGTCACCAATCCCAATCGATCTCCTTTCATCAAATTGCCCTCAAAGCAGCGAAAAATCTGCTTGCGACCGGGATAAGTTAACTTGCCATTCGACTGTTTCATTACAGGAATGCCATCAATTTCAACCAGTTTATACACTCCATTAACTGGGGTTCCTGTAACCAATCGAGTTCCCAGTCCATAACCATCAATGCAAGCACCCTCTGCTTGCAATCGGGCAATTTCCCACTCATCCAAATCGCCACTCGCAAAGATGGGAACATCCGGTAAGAGCGATCGCACTTGTTTGGATAACCCTACCAAATCACCAGAATCTAACCGCACCCCAGACAATTGCATTTTTCCGGCGTCAATCTTTTCTGCCAGCATTTGGGCAGCGGCAACTGTGTCGTAGGTATCAATCAACAACGGCGCACCCGGAAAATATCGATGGAAGGCGGTAAAAGCCTCTCCCTCACTCCCAGCAGTTGCTGTCAGCGCCATCACCAAAGCATGAGCCATCGTCCCGCTGGGCTTTTGACCCAACTTGATCGCTGCCAGTACATTAGAAGTCGCGTCCAATCCAGCCGCCAATGCCGCCCTGGCTGCCCACAGAGACGCTTGGGGGCTAAAAGCGCGCCGGGTGCCAAATTCCAGCAGCGTCGCTTCTGGCCCCGCGACATCCCGTATCCGCGCCGCTCGTGTGGCAACTAAAGTTTGATAATTAATTGTATTCAGCAGGTAGGTTTCCACCAGCTGAGCTTGCCAAAGGGGGGCTTCCACCCGCAGCAGCGGCTCGTTGGCGAACACGGCGGTTCCTTCTGGAACTGCCCAAACGTCGCCGGTGAACCGAGCATCTGCTAAGAGCGACCAAAAACGCTCTGGTGCCCGATCGAAAATTCCGGTCGCTTGCAAAGCCACTATCTGGCTGGGACTGAAGCGGAATTTCTCCAGATAGTCCAGCGCCTGTTCCAACCCCATCGCAATCAAATAGCCAAAGCCAGCGGGTAGACGCCGCGCAAATAGCTCAAAGCTTGCCCGTGTTTGATCTAAACCTTCGCCGGTGTAGCAAGCTGCCATTGTCAGCTGATACAGGTCGGTTAAGAGACTGTAATCTTCAGAAGCGATCGCGAGTTCCCGATCTTCTACCCTAACCGGCTCCTGAAGCAGGTTAGCAGGATGCTTTACAAGTCCGTCCACGGAAGTTCTCATAGTCTTGCTTCCTAGCAAGTGTGGGTTCTCTAATTATAGTAATATTCACCATAATAGTGTCAAGGCATTTTGATGAGTTCTTCAAGAAGATGGTTTCTGAAGAGAGCTTTATTGCCATCTTCAGGTCATTCTTAGGTTATATACATTATTCTTAATAGTATTTTGACTCAAAAGCTACAGAAAAGGGCAGTTGATGCCAAAAAGACACAGGAGAGAGCATGGCGGCGTTGCCCATTCGCCCTTAACCACCAACCATCAGTTTCTAGCGTTAATCGTGCAAAATCTAAATGAATTTAAAAGTATGTAGAAATCTTAAGTAAACTAACCGCCGACTTAAGTATAAGCAAAGTATTGCAAACCTAATCAAACAAGTATTGCAAATTACCTCAAATTATCCAGCCGTATTCATAATAAAAGTATCAAAGGCTAATATACATTTCATCGAATCCCCAAAGGAATCTGGAGAGTAAAGATATGAGTCTTACCGGAATGTTTGACAATATCATCCAATATTTTTCTGGCGCGATCGCTCGCATCTTTGGACTAAGCGACGATGCGTATCCTGTGACTGGCGTGCAGCCTTTTACAGGGGAACCGTTTAGAGCACGTCGCGGAGAAGATTGGTAGTCAGCCTGAATGCTTTTTTCTATATTGTTGGATTCAAAAATAAGAAATTTGGTGGAGAAAGAGACTCTTTCTCCACCAAATTTTATGAAATAATTTTTAAAATTATTCTTCTGATATGGCTAAAAAGTCCCACCAGAACGTCTTTTAATGTGTCAGTCACCTCAGACTGCTCTGTTGGATGGTTTAACATCCCTTTGGTGGCTGCAAAGCAGGGGAAACGACAAAAACCCTGTACCACTACTTAACGCTCAACTGGCGCTCAACTGGCTTGGTTAGCCCATATCCTGAGAATGGGCAATGAATGACCACTCGCCGCCTAGACGCCGTTCTCCTAAGTGGGGCAATTCGCAGGACAAACAGCAAAACGCCTGCTATGGTCGGGCAATATTCGGTGGATGAGGAAAATTCACGCACCGAATATTGCATAGTTCTATAGTGACAAGCGTTCTATAAAATTGTACGGAATTTAATACAAAAGTTAGAGCTTATTTAAAGTTCTAAATACTCATTTGACGTAGCTGATGTTGTTCCTGGTTAAACTGCTTTTGTTCGGGGGTTAATACGTCATAATCAATGGGCGATCGCATATCCCACTGCACTCCTGCCAATAGCAGTAAAGTCCCCGCCATTACAAGACCCGTGGTGAGAAATTGCCAGCCTCCGACATAAGGCAAGATCCCAATGCCCAATAGATGAACGAACCCGTTAATCAGGAAAGTACGCGATCGCATTCCCATCCCCGTAAAAAAGTAGCCAATGGTACTTAAACCCAGCCAAAACTGACACAGGTTCATCAGCACCAACCCCCAACCCAGAAAAATACCCAAGTCAGTTAGCACCACCCCGAATAACATCAGTGCAACCCAGCTATAAAGCAGCCAGCGCAGGCGTTCTACTTTCACCCAAAAGTGAGTCAACACCACCATCCCCACCGTACCGACTAAGGTAAGTGCTGACCAAAACATCGCTTGCACGTACCAGCTAACAGGTAAAAACTGAGCATTGATAAAAATTGCAGCGGTAATCCAACCCCAAACAATAAACGCCTGATCGATTCGAGAATAAAAGCTCGAAATCAGCGTTTTATTTCCAACTTGCAAGTGAATACGTAAAAGCCCCTGACGATCCTGAAAATCAAGGGCTTCCTGTTTGCTACGGACAAGCGGTTCGGCAGGATTAAAAAAAGTCATTGACATCCATCTTTGGAGATAAATTGAATAAAGCGGGAGTATGTCCCTAGATAGGCTTCTTCAACTATCTTAATGGAAGCAGAAAATTTGTAATCTGGGATTCTACGGATATTGCAACCAAACTAACTGTTTGCTATTTATCGAAAGTGTTAGCTAAGTAAAAGCATCTGAGTCAAGAAAAAAGCGATCGCGGCACTGCCTACAGGAACCGTCAGATTGTCGATGCCGAACCAGGAGAAAGCTTCTAAGAGAGTAGCAAAGAAAGCAACGAAAATCGGCACTACCCACGTTTGCCAGATATTGCCCTGGACTCCCAGAAAAATCAAGCTACTAACCCCATAGCTAACCAGGAACATCGTCAGCGAGCCTTCCCAACTTTTACGGATGTCCCAAAATTCATAGCGATGCTTACCAAATCGTTGACCAATGAGAGCAGCTAAGCCATCCCCCCAAGTCATCACCAAAATTCCCAGTGCTGCATATTGGGGTTGGTTTAGAGGCCAGAACCAACCGATTAAAATGCCAATACTGAGGGCATAGCAAAATGTCCCCCAGCTCTTGCGCCCAACGCTGTTAATGCCTGGGAGGATCGGAAATTTGTATGACAAAAGAGCCACTGCACTCGCGAAAATTGAAGCCGTAATCCCCACCCAAGCGGGAAGGTTCAGCCACCAGGCAAGCAAAATCACATTGCCCGTGCCAATGTGAACCACCTTCCGCACCTTTTCCGGTTCGGTAGAAGTGTAGCGATGCAGCCCTTCTGCCAGTAACACAAGAATGCCCAGGCAAGCCCCAACTAACCCAATGTGGAGCCATAGATCCGGAATTGATTCTAACCACAACACGGATTTACGCAAAGATTGAATTATAAAAAAAAGCTCTCCTTACCAATCTATTAGATCCAGGGCACAGTAATGAAAATATTACTAATTTGGCTAATTCGGGGATACCGAGTGCTAATTTCTCCCCTTTTGCCCCCAGCGTGTCGGTTTCAGCCGACTTGTTCCAAATATGCTTTAGAGGCGGTAGAGAGATTTGGCCCTTGGCGCGGCGGCTGGATGGCGATTCGGCGCATCTTGCGCTGCCATCCCTTCCATCCTGGCGGTTACGATCCGGTGCCACCCGCCGCTTCTGGGGCGGTTAAACAAACAAAAGAGTAAATGAAGTCATCGCGGGTATCAGATCGTCTAGAGGAGTTGCGTCGTAGTCGGTTTGTAGGACGCGATCGCGAACAAACTCTATTTCAGTCGGCGCTGGACGAGGCGCAATTACCTTGGCATCTCCTCTATATTCATGGTTCGGGTGGTGTTGGCAAGACGACTTTGCTGCGCGAGTTTGCCTACATCTGCGAACAAGCGAAAACGCCAGTCGTCTACCTAGATACCCGTAATGTCGAACCTTCACCCGACTCTTTTTTCAGCGCCCTCCAGATGGTTATCGGTCTGGAGCATCAAAACCAGCTTTGGGAGTGGTTTGCTTCCCAACCCGGTCACTGTGTCATTCTGATCGATACCTACGAAACCTTAACGCCACTAGAAGACTGGCTGCGGGAATTTTTCTTACCCCAGTTGCCGGAAAATGCCCTCGTCGTTCTCGCGGGTCGTCAACCCCCGTCATCTGCTTGGCGTGCCGATCCAGGATGGCAGGCGTTGATGCGTTTAATATCCTTAGATAACCTGAATCCAGAAGAAAGTCGGGCGTATCTGACCAAACGTCAGATTCCTGTCGAACAGCATTCCTCTGTTTTGAACTTTACTCGCGGTCATCCTCTGGCAATGTCCCTAGTTGCGGATGTTTTTGCCCAGCACGGCAATATTGATTTTCGACCAGAAGCCGCACCAGATGTGGTGAAAACTTTATTAGAACAATTTGTGCAAGAAGTCCCCAGTCCGTTGCATCGGGCAGCATTAGAAGTTTGTGCTTTAGTGCGTTTAACTACCGAAGCACTGCTGTGTGAAACTCTCGCGATTCCCGATGCTTACGAGTTGTTCAACTGGCTGCGAGGACTTTCGTTTATAGAATCGAAATTACAAGGTATCTTTCCCCACGACTTAGCACGGGAAGCAATTTCAGCTGACTTGCGCTGGCGAAATCCCGAACGCTATGCCGAACTGTTCGGTCGTGCCCGTGGTTATTACTGCAAACGTATCCTGCAAACTCAGGGTTCGGAACTAGAACGCGCCCTATTTGATTATGTTTTCAAAAGTCCGCAAGTACGACAATTTTTTATATGGCAAGACAACAACTTGCTGACCGACACCCTGCGCGAGAGCGATCGCTCGGTGCTGATGGAGATGGTGACGACTCATGAGGGGGAAGCTTCTGCCCAGCTTTTGGCACATTGGTTGGCGCGACAGCCTCAAGGAGTGTTGGTGTTTCGCCAGTCGGAGGAGGGAACTCCTCTAGGCTTTATGATGATGCTGGCTTTGGATGAAGCTAGTTTAGAAGATTTACAAGTTGACCCCGCTACTCAGGTGGTATGGAATTATATCCAGCAGCAAGGAGCATTACAACTTGGTGAGAAGGCTACGTTCTGCCGCTTTTGGATGGCTGCTGATACTTATCAAGCTGTTTCCCAAATTCAAAGCCTCATCTTTATCAAAATTTTTCGGCACTGCGTCACGACTCCCGGCTTAGCTTTTATTTTTACAGCGATCGCTCGACCGGATTTCTGGGAATTGTTTTGTACGGCAGCCAATATGCCGTTGCTGCCAGAAACATCTTTTGAAGTGGGTGGACGGCGTTATGGTGTATCCGCACACAATTATCGAGTTTTTCCCGTATTCAATGATTTGTTGGAACTGCCAGCTTGGGCGATCGCGATCGCTCCACCAGGAGAGGGGGAGATCAGGCAAGGGAAGGGAATACCAATCCCCCATTCCTCATTACCACTTCCCAATTCCCCTTTAAGCCAATCTGAATTTGCCTCTGCGGTGCATCAAGCTTTGCGGGATTTCGTGCGACCGGAGGCACTATTACATAATCCTTTAGCGCGATCGCATCTGGTTATCGAACGTGCAGGCACCAATACTCGTGCAGCAGAACGAATTGCCGCCTTACAAGCGCTGTTGCAAGAAGCGGTTGAATCGTTACAGCGATCGCCCCGCGAAGCCAAATTTTATCGCGCTTTGGATCGCGCCTACCTGCACCCCGCTCCATCCCAGGAACGAGCCGCAGAAATATTAGATATATCAATCGGCACCTTTCGCCGTCATTTGAAGGCAGGAATTGTGCGAGTCACAGAGATTATGTGGCATCAAGAAATCGACCGACTGGAAAACTAATATCAAGCATGTCGCTTTTTGAAGACAAGCCAATGGCTAATGCAAGAGTGACTATTAGCCATTAGAAATTGATCGCTTTTCGATCGAGTTTCGATCTGGAATTGTATAGCTTTCTTTCGCCAAACTAAAACTAACCCAAGCAAAAATTGTACTTGACAAGGAATGGCGAATATGTACTTTTCTCAAATAGCTGCATCAGTCGCTGTTGCCGCAACCGTGGTTCTTGGTATCTCAGGCAGCACCGCGATTGCTAGTAAAGCAGTGTCAAGCACGACAGCACCAAAGGCAGGCAGCTCGAATCTTATTTCATTGCTAACGGCTCAAAAACACAGCAACTCACCGACAAACACTGTATCTGACAAACTCGCTCGCCAACTCCAAGCAACACTGGACAAAACCCGCTTGGCAGCGGGAATTCCAGGTAAAGGAGGAGTAGCTGGTGCAACTTTAGCGATCGCCAGCCGCGACGAGGGACAATGGTTTGGGTCTAGTGGTGTAGCTGACCTGGCAACGGGAACCTCTGTGGCTCCACAGGATCAATTCCGCATCGGGAGCGCCACGAAGACATTTACGGCAACCGTTGTGCTGCAACTGGTGGATGAAGGAAAGCTCAAATTAGACGATACTTTAGACAAATGGCTTCCTTCAATTGCCAAAAATATTCCGAACAGTAACAAAATTACAATTCGCCAACTCTTGAACGGCACCAGCGGCATCTACGATTACTTAGCCGACGACAGCGCGATTTGGCAGGATATCCTTCAGAATCCATACAGAGACTGGAAGCCAGAGGAGCTTGTTTCCTACATTTACGGACGACAACCAACGATTGGGAAGTGGGTCTATCCCAACACTGGTTTTATCTTGCTAGGGATGATCGTTGAAAAGGCGACAAATTCCAGCCTAGCTAGTCAAATAGAAAATCGAATTATTAAACCCTTAGGGCTGAAAAATACCTTTTTTACTGCTAGAACCGATAGCGTTCCGGGGGGAATCGTTCATGCATATTGGGATATCTACCCTCAGGATGGAATTGATGAGGATCTTACATCTGTAAATATGTCAGTAGCATGGGCTGCTGGCACAATGGTTTCCAATACGCAAGACCTGATTCGCTTTGGCGATAAACTTTTCCGGGGTAAATTGTTGAAATCTCGCACCCTCAAGGAAATGCTTACCTTTATCGACTTGGGAAGCGGTTTCGGATATGGGTTGGGGATTTGGTCTAACGACACCCCTTGGGGAAAAGCATGGCGAATCAGCGGGAGTGGCATCGGGACTGCTGCTGCGCTGTGGTACTTACCTAATCGAGGGCTTACCGTAGTGTCTTTGTCAAACCAAGAAGTCGGACAGTATTTTACCTCTATCCGCAATGCCACTCTAGAGTTAGTGCTGGGGAAACCGTAAGCAAGGCGATCGCACTTTCGTACCTAAACCCAGCATCCTAGCAGGACTGATGATACTCAGTGCTGGGTTCTTAGCTCCGCGCCAGCGCCGAATCAGTGCAACCAAGAAAACTTCGTAGAGTTCAAATCAGACAGGCAAACATAAAATATGGCGATCGCGATTCGGAACGCCCTGTCACAGGATTTCGCCCAAATCGAGCAAATCTCGGTTGCAGCTTACCAGGAGTAAGCACGCGCCCTAGCGCCCGGTGGCTGGGAGGTGATGCAGGGGAATTTGTCCCAAGTCGCAAAGAGAGCCGAGCTAGCTCAGTTAATCGTGGCACACGAGGATTGTCACCTCGTCGGGACAGTGGCGTACTTTGCGCCTGGTAAGTCAGACGGCAGGCTGTTTCCGCCCCAGTGGGCATCCATTCGCTTGCTAGCAGTATCCCCTTCCCATCGCGGAAAGGGAGCCGGACGACTGCTCACCCAGGAGTGTATTCAGCGTGCAAAAGCAGACGGTGCCTGCGAAATTGGAGTGCATACGAGCGAGTTGATGACGGTTGCCAGAAAAATGTATGAGCAAATGGGATTTCAGCAGGACATCGAACTCCCACCTATGTTTGGTCTTCGGTATTGGCGTTACGTGCTACCGCTGACCAAAACGCACGAACCATGCTAGCGATCGAGAAAATCACCCGATCGGGTGAGTCCATAGGATGAGGTTTACTAGAACCGCTTCTTGTAAGCTAGGTAGGAAACTTCTATAGCCCTTCGGGGAGTAAAAGTTTCCTACCTAGTGTGGCAGATTAACAGGATGACCCATCTAAAAGCCGGTTGAACAGCCAGCCATTTCTGAATCGCTAACGGCTAATAATTCATTGCTATTAGCATTCGCAAAACCAGAAATACATAAAGCTGCGATCGCCCAAGTTTATTAAAATAACGGTTGAAAACACTGAATTTTTCTGGCTGGCGCGAACTGATAGCTACTTAGTTTTCCGGGTCATATTGTTAATATAAAAATTTTTGAGGGGTGAATATGTCTCTGATCCGCGACCTTGTACAACAGGCTCTGACAACAGGTTATTTAACCATTGCAGCAGAAAATCAACTGCGACAGCTTTTAAGAACTAAGTATGGCCTGGAAGACTTCAACGCTTTCATGGCCTTACAGACGGCTGCAATGTCTGGTCAGGTGAAGCAAGAATCGCGGGAATTAAGAGGTTTACAGCAAACTTTCTGTAAAACGAATAAGCAACCTAACACGCAATACGCAATTCGGTAATTTTTCAATTTTATCCATCCATAAAGGGCAAGTTAATGGCGGACACCCAATGCTTAAAAATTCGGATTAAGCCAGGATTGACCCTCCCTGTAATTGGTTGGCTCAAGAACTTGAACAATCAATTGGATGAAGTGCGGGAATTGCTGAGGAACGAAGGAGTCATTATAGAATCCATCTTTCTCGAACGCAGCCAAGATGGAGACTATTTGATTTTGTATCAAAAGGCAAAAGATTTAAGCAAAGCTAGCGAAACATTCCATGAATCTAGCTCTCCACTCGCCTTGGCTACTCAGAAATTCATTAGCGAAACATGGGGAGACATCCAGCCCCTAGAATTAGTCATCGACTTAGAGGGGATGACAGAAGTTTAGGTATTGCGGAAATCAACTATCAAGATTACGCTAGATACAGCAATTTTTTGATGAACCGCGAAGTCGTGTTGGCGTAGCCTCCGCGTTAGCGCTTAGGGCGCGAAGAAAGAAAAGAAAGAAGATTTTAAGGGATGAATTAAGATTGTTATTGTGGATTCTAGCACTGTTAATTTTTTATTAATAATTATTTTCTAAGTTTGATATAGATATTTAGCTTTTAAATCTTTTTATCTCGTTATTTTGAAGCGTCGATTAAACTTGTCTAAAACTACTGATAAAAATACTGCATATTTTGAATATTTCACGCCAGACGGCAAAATAGGGTCAGTCTGAAAGAACGGAATATGAAACCTTATCAGCAGATTGTAATTGTAGAGTGTGGTGAGCCGCTCACTGCCATTCCTTTGGAACAATTTGCGGTTGTCTCTCCCCATCCTTATGAAAAATTGGGTGCGACTTATGGCGATCGCTCACCTTATTATCTCCGTCAGGGTGTCCTCGAATCCCTAATTGCCGCCCAACACCAGTTAGCTGTCACGAATCCAGATTGGCGGATCGATCTCTTTGATGCCTTTCGACCCGTGGAAGTCCAGCAATTCATGGTAGATTACACCTTTGCTGAAGTGGTTCAGGCTCAAGGTTTAAACTTGATTGAGTTAACAGAAGCTCAGCGTCAAGCAATTTGGGAGATAGTTTATCAATTTTGGGCACCCCCCAACCTCGATCCAGCAATGCCACCGCCTCACAGTACGGGGGCTGCGGTGGATATCACCTTAGTAGACAATACTGGCAAGACGATAGATATGGGGGGAGAAATTGATGAAATATCAGCGCGATCGCATCCCGATTATTATGCCAATAGCATCCAGCCAGTAGAACAGCAGTATCATTCTCATCGGCAGCTATTAAATGATGTGATGCTCCAAGCTGGGTTTCGCCGTCATCCCAACGAGTGGTGGCATTTCTGCTTGGGCGATCAGATGTGGGCGTGGTTATGCAATCAAGAAAATCCCCATCATCCTGTGACTGCCCGTTACGGTAGAGTTGCTTGAGCTAGGAAAGGATATCTATGGCGATCTGAAATGTCTTAACATCTATTGGTTGGGGGTAATTTAGCTTTTTTGCTGATTTCCTCGCAATTTCATTTGAATCTTCTCTCTTGAATTTCTCTTTCCCTCTGTCTTTATTGCTCCGCATCGCTAGCTAGCAAAGGAAGAGCAACTAGACGTGATATCAGGGAAGCCAGTTAGATATCCTAAGTTAAGAATGGATAAAAAACGATGACTACATCTAGGCGCGTATTCGTTTTAATATTTAATCCTCGGACTGACAACGAGGGGATTCACTCGATTCAGATTGGCGATCGCAACTGGATACTCATGTTTGAATCAGAAGACGATGCGACTCGCTATGCGATGCTACTAGAAGCCCAAGATTTTCTCAGTCCCAGTGTTGAAGCCATCGATGCAGAGGAAGTCGAGGCATTTTGCGAGGGTGCAGGTTACGAGTGCAAGCTAATTCCGGAGGGATTTGTTCCCGAAGGAGATGCGGAACGTCTTTTTCTGGTTCCGCCAGAAACGAATCTGGAGGAAACAGACTGGAAACCAGATGCTCCGCAAGCGGAAGTTTCCGATCTAGACAGAATTCGCCGTCAATTAGAAGGACTGTTATGAAAGGATCGAGGATGTTAGCGATCGCGTAACCCATAGCGGCGCTTTCTTGGCAGGATGAACGATAAAAAAAATGAAGGATCGAGGATGAAGAATCTGGAGGAGCGGGGACATCTTTTAACAGAGCAGGTTAATCCCAATAGCCAGAATCTCGACCAGATGAGTTCTCTGGAATTGGTAGATTTGTTCAATCAGGAAGATGCTCAGACGCTAGCAGCGATCGCAATCGCCAGAACTCAGCTCGCTGAAGCAATCGATAAGACGGCTGAGGCGTTACGTCACGGGGGACGCCTGTTTTATGTGGGAGCTGGCACGAGCGGGCGTTTGGGCGTGTTGGATGCAGCGGAGTGTCCGCCCACCTTTTGTACGCCGCCAGAACTGGTTCAAGGGATTATCGCCGGGGGTGCGGGGGCGTTAATCCGCAGCTCAGAAGATTTAGAAGACAAAGATGAAGACGGGGCATCTGCGATCGCGACTCGGCAGATTACCCATCTCGATGTTGTTGTCGGCATCACCGCTGGGGGAACAACACCGTTTGTCCACGGTGCAATCCAAGCGGCACGTCAGCGGGGTGCAACCACGATTTTGATTGCCTGTGTCCCAGCCGAACAAGTTACCATCGATGCAGATTTAGATATTCGCCTAATTGTAGGGCCAGAAGTAGTGGCAGGCTCGACGCGACTGAAATCCGGAACCGTCACTAAAATGGCTTTAAATATCCTCTCCACCGGCGTGATGGTGAAGCTGGGCAAAGTCTACGGCAATCGCATGGTAGATGTCGCCGTTACTAATAAAAAATTGCACGATCGCGCCCTGCGAATGCTGCAAGACCTCACGGATTTAAATCGAGAAGACGCTGGATATTTGCTGGAGCAAAGTGGGCGTTCTGTCAAGTTAGCGTTGTTGATGCATTGGACGGGTTTGGAGAAGCAAGAAGGCGATCGCCTCCTTGCAGAACACAAAGGTAATCTCAGAGCAGCTGTTTCCAGCTACAACCACCCCAGCGACTCTCCCTAAATTTGAGATTTGAGATGTTGGAATTCTATTTCAACTCTCAAATTTTTCCCAGTTTCAACGGCTGATATTGCCTTGCCGATTTGAGGCAATTTTTGATTTTTATCACCACTGGGGCTGTGCTGCCAATAACGCCTCAGCTGCCGGTGCATCTACCGGCTTAGAAAAAAAGTATCCCTGTCCGTATTCACATTGCAGCCGCTTGAGCTGAAGCATCTGCTCTGCGGTTTCGATACCTTCGGCAACCACATCCATCCCCAAATTGTGAGCCAGCGTCATAATTGTCTGGACAATTTCCCAGCGATTTTCCTCATCCCCCATGCCGCTAATAAAGGAGCGGTCAATTTTCAAAGTATCAATTGGTAAGCAATGCAGACGCCCCAAGGAAGAATAGCCAGTGCCAAAGTCGTCAATTCCCACTTTCACTCCTAAGGCTCTGAGCTGCTCAAGCATAGCGGTTACGGCATCGGCATCTTCTAGCAAGCAAGTTTCAGTAATCTCTAGCTTTAAACTGCGAGTTTCCAAACCAGTCTCCCGAACAATTCGATCGATCTGCTGAACCATGTCAGATTGGGCAAACTGCATCGCAGAAAGATTTACGCCAATTGTTAATTGTTCATAGTTGGATGTTGAGGGTTCACTATTCTGAACGAATCTTTCTTGCCAAGCACGCATCTGGCAGCAGGCTTCGCGCAATACCCACCAATCCAGTTGCGCCATCAGTCCGGTTTCTTCTGCAACGGGAATAAACTCAAGCGGAGAAACTAACCCTCTCTTAGGGTGCTGCCAGCGCACGAGTGCCTCAAAGGCAGTAATTTTGCCGGTTGAGAGGGAGACGATAGGCTGGTAGTAAACCCGAAACTCAGAGTTAGGTAAAAGTTTTAAGTTTGGAGTTTGGAGTTTTGAATTTTCATCTTGTAAAGGAGAACTCAAAACGGAGAACTCAAAACTTTCCTTAGATAAAGCCCCAATTGCCAGACGCAGGTCGGTTTCTAATTGTAAAAGTGCGATCGCGCGTGCATGTAAAGTCGTGTGGAACACGGCATAACGCCCTTTTCCCATTATTTTTGCCTGAGATAGGGCAATGTCGGCATCGCGCAGCAAGTCCCACTCCGGGTTAAGTACGGGTTCTTGCTTCTTTTGAGTGTTGGGTGAAGGAAGGGTAGAAGGCGTGAGGAAGGGAATTGTCTTACCGTCCTGTCCCACTCTCCGATTCTCCGGCTCTCCGGCTCTCCGGCTCAGGGCAATGCCAATACTGGCGGCGGCGAATACTTCATGTCCATCGAGGTAAAAGGGTGATGCGAGGGCTTCGTGGATTGACTCGGCAACGCGGGTCGCGTCACCCAGTTGCTGAATCTCCTCCAGCAGGATCGTGAACTCGTCTCCGCCAAGACGTGCCACCGTATCTCTGGGGCGCATCAGAGTACAGAGCCGATGCGCGATCGCGACAAGTAGTTTATCTCCGACCGTATGCCCCAAGCTGTCGTTAATCACCTTAAATCGGTCGAGATCCACAAACAGTACCGCAAATAGATAATTTTCAAACTGATAGGTACGTTCTAGGGCAACCTCCAACCGCTCCATAAATAAGGTTCGATTAGGCAAACCCGTCAGCGAGTCATAAAGTTGCCGTTGCTGCTGCTGCTGCTCAATGTGTTGAAGCTGCGCTTTCATTCGCAGACGCTCTTGGATGCTCAAGCTCGCTGCCGTTAAACAAAATAATCCCACGGGTGACACTACCGGCATCAAGTAACCCACCCGCAAAAGCACTACACTGACAATGACCCAGCCGCTACAAAGACTAACGACTGCAATCAGCTGGTGTCTCGCCCGATAGCGGTTGAGCGTGAAGCCAAGCATTGGCCCGCCCAGCAACAGGAAACCCAGCAGCCACTTGGGGTCTGGGGTTTTCAGAAAGTTTTCTTGCAAGAGATTATTCAGAACGGTAGCGTGCAGGTGAATTCCACTCGCGGGTGGATGATTGTCAAACGGAGTGTTTAGAGGATCGAGAGCGGCTGCTGTGACGCCCACCATCACAATCTTTCCCTTGAATGCCGAGGCAGGCACTTTCCCCTGAAGGACTGAAACAAAGGAATAGTGCGGTGCCTGAAGCACCTCACCGGGCCAGTTCACGAGCAGCGGTTGATTCATCGGTGGGAGTTTTACCGGCTCTTTCACCAGTGAATAAACCTGGGAAGCCGCGATGCTTAAAAGAGGCACGCCTTCAAGTTGCGGTACAACTTGGCGAGTTAAACCATCGCTATCCTTGTGGTTGGCAATATGTCCGATTGCGATCGCGCTTTTGCTCAATTCTGGAGTAGGACGCAAAGGGTTTTTTTTGAGATCCCACCCCTGCGCCAACACTACCTGACCCACTTTTTCCATCGCCACCGCCATCTGTGCATCTTCCGGACTACTTTCGGGCATCAGCACGTCCAATACCACCACACTAGGCTCTGCTGCGGATAGTTGATTCAGCAACTGGGTGTATTGCTTGCGAGGCCAAGGAAAGCGACCCAGTTCCTTTAAACTGGCATCATCAATGTCAATCAACACCACCCGTTCATCCCAAGGCATCGTTCCCCGGAGGCGGAATAAACCCCGATAAGCAAGCTGTTCCAGGGGTTGCCAAATCCCTAGTACCAAACCACTTGCAACGATTAAAGAAGGAAAAAAGAAAAAAGCAAAATTAGCAATAAAGGATTTTTTTTCTTTTTCTTTTTCTTCTACTTTTAAACTTTGAATTTTGGACTTTTCAGGGAATTGCCAGTTCATACATCTGCTGTTTTCCCAAAGGAGTCGCAACAGCGTTGATGCGACCGTTTATAACAATTTTGCTTAATGCTGCTAGGTTTAATTTTTTCCAACTCTCAATTTGGTAGAGACGCGAACTGACTCTTTCAGCGCTAGGCTAACGCCTCGCTGTTTTCATGCCCAAAGGGCTATACGCGATCGCCTTTGTTCCCTTGCGAATTCAACCTCAATCCGAAATCTACCATCCAAAATTTTCTAAAAGGTTTTGTTAAATGGATACCCAAATTTGTAATTGCGCTCAACTGCAACAGCAGCATCTCAATTATAAAAATTGATTGGGAACCATCTCTATCCCCCCACCCCCCTCCGCTGGAGAAAGGAAGACCGGGAATCATTTCCTTTCACCGGGCACTTGAGTGCATCGTTTGGTCAAACACCTCATACCGTCCCTTTCCTAGCGCTTTGGCACGATACAAGGCTGTATCGGCATCGCGCAGGAGGTCTTCAGGTCGATCGTAGCCGCTGCTGAGAACAATGCCAATACTTGCGGCAGTAAAAACTTCGTGTCCGTCGAGATAGAAAGGCGGTATCAGTTCTCGGTTGATTCGTTCGGCGATGCTGGTGGCGTGACTCAGGTCGTCAATAGCTTCCAAAAGCAGGGTAAATTCATCTCCCCCCAAACGAGCGACGATGTCTTCAGCACGCACGCAGGTTTCGAGACGGCGAGCGACGCAGCGAAGCAGCCGCTCCGCTAACGCCACCAATAATTTATCCCCAACCAGATGCCCCAAACTGTCGTTCACTTTTTTGAAGCCATCCAAATCTACAAACAGCAGCGCAAACTGAAAATCTTGACACTGTTTGGCTCGCTCCACCGCTTGACTGAGGCGCTCCATGAACAAAGCTCGGTTGGGCAAGCCGGTTAAGATATCATAAAACGCCCGCTCCCGCAGATGCTCCTTTGCCCGTTTGCGCTCGGTAATATCTTCCACCGTGCCTTCGTAGTAAAGCAGCTTACCTTCACAATCGCGCACCGCACGGGCATTTTCCGAAATCCAAATGATGCTGCCATCTTGGCGGGAAACAGCGGACTCAAACTCTGAAACGGCATCGTGTTCTTGCAACAGGCGCGTAAACTCAGCACGCCGGTTTGGGTCAACGTATAGTTGCTGCTTAATATCCGTCAGACGCGCCATTAGTTCTGTCGGAGACTCATATCCATAAATGCGTGCCAGAGCGGGATTGGCACTAATATACTGTCCGTCGGGCGTTGTCTGGAAAATCCCTTCAATTGCATTCTCAAAGATACTGCGATACTTTGCTTCTGCTTGTTGTAGAGCCTCTTCTGTCCGCTTGCGCTCGGTGATATCGGTGATGAAGCCTTCGAGTCCGAGGACTTTACCGGCGCTGTCACAGACCGCCGCTCCTTTTTCCCAAACCCATTTTTCTACACCTGATTTGGTCAGAATGCGATATTCCACAACATAGGGTTTTAGAAGCGTGATGCCCGTAGCGATCGCTTCTAAAACTTTGGGTAAATCCTCAGGATGAGTAATGGAATCATAAGACACCGCGCGATCGCCAATCAATTCTTCACTGTGATACCCAGTCAGCTTAAAGCAACCTTCACTAATGTAAGTCATCGACCACGCTGGGTCATTTCCACAAGAAAACACAATCCCTGGCAACGAGTCAATCAAACTTGCAAGACGGCGCTGGCTTTCCCTCAGGGCAGCTTCCGCTTGTTTTTGCTGCATCACGGTTCCCAGATGCGCTGCTACTGCTGACACCAGCTCAACCAGTCGCTTGTCCTTCTGGCGAGATTCAAACAGGAAGAAAGTGAGAACTGCCACTACCCTATCTTTAGAGAGAATCGGCACGGCAAATCCAGCTTTGAGTCCGCAATTTCTGGCGAACTGAGTCCGGATAAAAAATGGGGGCGGCTCAATCGAAGCATCAGGAATCCACTCTGGCTGCTTGGATAACCAAACTCGTCCCGGTAGCCCAATCCCCGGTGAAAACTTCAACATTTCGCTCTCGCGCCGGAACTCACTCAGGGTTAGGGGAAGTTCTGATTGCAGCTTAGTGTTGGATTGCAGGTTAGCCGATTGAAAGTTAGCAGGTTGATTTAAACCTTCCAGTTTCAACCTTTCAACCTGTAACTGTTGTAACGTTTCAACCTCTAATTCTAAAGTGCTGCTGTACCAAGCCGGACTGCATTCTAAAACTGTGTCGTCTGAGCTGGGTATCCAAGCTTCACCAAAATTCCAGCCGGTCGTTTCACACACTTGACGTAGCGCGACTGAAAGTGCAGTGTGAAAATCTGGAGCAGCACCAATTGCCTGGGTTAGGGTTTGCAACAGTTGAATTTCTTCTTCAGCCCGCTGGCGATCGCTAAGGTCAATAGACCTATCCATAAATTGGTCTAAAGTGTTAGCGGAGCGGGGGTCTAAGAAATCCGGATTAGGGATTGAAATCATGATCAAGCCCTCCAGAGCCAGCAGTTCTCCCGATTGGGAGAAAACTCCACAACCCTGTTCCCATACCAACTTCTCTTCTCCCGCCGCTGTGATGATGCGGTAGACAAGCTGGAAGGGTCTATATTCTTGCACGGCGGCTTGTATGGCGTTCCACACCTGCTCTCGGTCGTCGGGATGAATCAGTTGGGCATAGCAGATTTCTCGGTTGCCAATGAGTTCAAACGGAGAGTAACCAGTGAGCTGATAGCAGTCCTCGCTGACCGCTTCCATTGTCCAGCTCTGGTCGTTGCGGCAACGGTAGGCCATGCCAGGTAAGTTACTCATCAGGGTTGAAAGGGGACGAACTCCGGATAGGGATTGTCCCGTTGAAACAGGGCACTCTTGTAATGCATCCTCTGTCTGCAACGTATAAGTCATTTCAAACGGTGTTCCCAGTCCCCTGATGTTTTCCTTGAGATCAACGAGATCAACTGGTTCTAACCGCTCCACTCTCGGCGTCTCCTACAGAAATAATGTAAAGCTGGGAGAAAGCTCGTCAGCTGCGGCGAGGCAGCGATTCGCTGCTCCTTTCAGGATGGTTAGTGTATATTAAACTACCCTGAAGTTTCCAACAACAGTAAAATAGACTACACTCGAATCGCTAATTGAAACATTTCTAATTACTAATTGCTAATAGTTTTTTAATATGCAGCATTGGATGCCAAGAAATAGAATTTTCGCTAAACAAAGATTAACGCCTTATCTGTTTTTGCTGCCTGCTTTGTTGCTTTTGGGATTAACCGTTTTTTGGCCTGCCTTGCAAGCGTTTTACCTTTCTTTTACGGAATACACTCTCATCGGGCAACCGCCAGAATGGGTGGGTTTTAAGAATTTTCGGCGTTTGTGGACCGATACAGTGTTTTGGCAGACGCTGTGGAATACTCTGCTTTACCTGATTTTTGTAGTGCCGATTTTAGTTGTGGCATCGCTAGGACTAGCGATTCTGGTTAACCAAAAACTACGTGGAATTAGCTGGCTTCGGGCAGCTTATTACACACCTGTAGTCATTTCAATGGTGGTGGCGGGGATTGCTTGGAACTGGCTTTATGCAGAAAACGGTCTGTTGAATCAGGTGTTAGTAAATACAAAAATTATCCCATTTCTCCAAAATGGCGTCCCCTGGCTGACTAGCCCGCGCTTTGCACTTTTTAGCGTGATGGTGGTGACGGTTTGGAAGGGATTAGGCTACTACATGGTGATTTATTTAGCTGGCTTGCAATCAATCCCAGCTGATGTCTATGAAGCGGCGGCAATTGATGGATCGGATGGGATTGCTAAGCATTGGGACATTACGATCCCGTTGATGAAACCGTATTTAGTGCTAGTGACGGTGATTTCTGCGATTTCTGCCACGAAAGTATTTGAGGAGGTTTATATTATGACCCAAGGAGGGCCGCGAAACAGTTCTAAAACGATTGTTTATTATCTCTATGAGCAAGCTTTCCAAAATTTAGAGATGAGTTATGCTTGCACAATTGGATTGGTGTTGTTTTTGGCAATTCTGGGGCTATCAATCTTGAATTTAAAGCTATCAAACTCAATTAAAAATTAGAAATAAAATTAAAAATAATTTTTAATTGTTCTGCTGGCAAATCCACTCAACCGCAGCGACTAAATCCGCCGCGATGAAATCCGGGCGAGTGTGGTGCTGATACTCGCCACCCAAGACGCGATCGCCAAATCCAGTCTGCACTAAAATCCCGGTAGAACCGGCATTGTGCGCCATGTCGATATCAGTGGCTTTGTCCCCCACCATAAAACTGCGCGACAGCTCCAGATCGTGTTCCCAAGCAGCCGCCACTAGCATTCCTGTATTCGGCTTGCGCCAGGTACTCCAGCGGCTGAACTCTGGATTTGTCCCGCCTTCTGGGGGACTGAGATAAGGACAGTAATACAAAGCATCTAAACGCGCCCCTGCTTCAGCTTGCAAGAGCTGGCAGAGGCGCAGGTGCAGGGCATCCACATGGCTAGCCGGATAGTAGTCTCGGGCGGGGCCTGATTGATTGGAGACGAGACAGCAAAACATCTGCCGGTCGTTGAGCAGCCGTACCGCCTGAGCCACCCCCGGTATCAGGTGTAAATCCTCAACTTGATGGATATAACCGGCTTCGACATTGAGGACGCCATCCCGGTCAAGAAATACTGCTGGTTTGGCAGTTTTAGACATGAATTGAATCAACAGAGAATAGTTTGGAGGGGCGGGAAAATTAAAAATTAAAAATTTTGTTTTGCATTTTTAATTTTTAATTTTTCAGGATTTAACCGCCCCAGATTTGCTGGAGAACGTCTGCTGGGGGAATGTCGGCTATCGAGCGACTAGGGGATTGCAAACCGCGAACGCGATCGCTACTCGGTAGCAATTTTTTCGCTTCTGTCGGGCCAAACAGTGCAATCGTGTAAGTCCCAACGGCGACGGCTAAGTGCATGGGCGCACTATCCGTACACAGCATCAAGTTGGCACCAGCAATCATTGCCGCCAACTTCCCGATATCTCCAGGCGAAGTCACCTTTAAGTTAGGCGAGGACTGCATCAATTCGCTAACAAACGCCTTATCCTCAGGCCCTTTGAGGAGGACAATCGGTAAATCAGGCTGTCGCTGTTGAGTTTCTTGAATAATCTGCTGCCATTTCTTGACCGGATAGATTTTATCAATCCCTTTCGCCTGAGCCAAGGCGCTAGAACCGCCATGAATCAGAATGTAGCCAGTTTCCTGAACACCCAGTTGTTTTTGTTCTTTTTCTGCCCACTCAATATCTGGTTTAGGTACATTGACCGCCAGCGGTGGACAAGGAGAATTTATTCCTAAACCTTGCAGCAAATCGTGATACATATCAGCGGCATACTGCTCGGTTTTTAGCGGGACTGGGTTCGTGAGAAACCAGTTTCCTGGGCCGTTATAGCTAATTCGAGTGGGAATGCCGGTCAGCCACAGCAGCAGCCCTACACTCCACCTGCGCCCCAGAGATAGGGCGATATCATACTCGCGATCGCGGATTATACCCAGTAAATTTCCCCAGTCTGCTGGTCCGGTACGGTCTTTGAAGTCATAGGTGAGGATTTCATTAACCGACTTGCAAACCCGGTAGGCACCCTTTGCCCTGGGTTCTACAATGACATCAATCTGAGCTTCCGGGTAATACCGCTTCAGGTCATCCAGGGTAGGGAAGAACAGAATTTGGTCGCCAATCCCGCCGGGGACAAGGGCAAGTATTCGCATTACTGTTGATTGAGGTTACTTATCAGCTTCATTTTAGGGGAAGATATACTTAGCGCAACAAGGATTAACAAAGCGGTCAGCAAAAGAGGAAGCGTGTGCATTTATTGATTCCAGCAGCAGGGATGGGGCGTCGGATGGGGAGCGAGCGAAATAAACTCCTTTTGACGTTGCTCGGTAAACCCTTGATTCACTGGACTCTCCAGGCGGTTGAAGCTTCCCGTCACATCAGTTGGATCGGTTTAATTGCTCATCCAGATGACTTTTCTGACTTCAAGGAGATTCTCGCTGACCTCTCCCTCACTAAGCCCGTGCAATTGATCGTTGGTGGGTCAACCCGTCAAGAGTCGGTCTACAACGGCTTGCAGGCGCTCCCATCCGCCCACCACGTCTTAATTCATGATGGCGCTCGGTGTCTGGCGACGCCCCAATTACTGGATCGGTGTGCTGAGGAACTGATGAATTGTCCTGGCTTAATTGCAGCGGTGCCGGTGAAAGATACGATTAAAGTCGTGGATGCGGCTGGGTTCATTGAAAGTACACCCGATCGACAGCATCTATGGGCGGCTCAAACGCCCCAAGGTTTTAAAGTTGATTTGTTGCAACAGTGTCATACGGAAGCCCGACGCCAAAATTGGGAAGTTACCGACGATGCGGCTTTATTTGAAAAGTGCAATTTGAACGTCCGGATTGTCCAGGGAGAAGAGACGAATCTGAAGGTGACAACCCCAGTGGATTTGAGCGTTGCAGAGTTTATCCTGCGCCAACGCTTGGGAACGGAACGATCTTAATGACGGTGTGACTCTGGTGCGCGATCGCTGTGAGCGCTCTCTTGCGGATCGGAGTTCAATTGGCTGCTGGGTTCATATTTCTTTTGAACTTCTTCCAGCTGCTTAGTAATTTGATTAATTCTTTGCTTAACCGTCTGAAAGTCAATATTGCGCCAATGAATAATCGTATTTTTTACTTTTTTCTGTTCTCTGTCAGCCACAGCTTGCATTCGCCCCCCTTCACAAATTTTTTTTAACCTGTCTTGTAAATTAATGTAACTTGTGATACCGAACAGTCCACTCCGTCTTGCGGAGGAAGCCAAAGTAAATATCTCCGTATCTTGTACCATTTTTAAGTCGGCGGTTTCAACCACGTCTAAAACGCTGAAACCCTTGCACAATCGGAGGTCGGGTAGAGCGTAAACGTAGGTGTGTTCGTGCCGTAAGGCTTGAGCTTTCAAGGGAGAGTAGCAGGGTAAACGGCCCTAGTGCTGGGTAACGCGCAACTCAATCGCCATGCACCCCGCGCCCAGAGGTGGCTCCCCAGCCTACACATCCGCGATTTGGATTAGTTTTTCACGAGAGCTTAAGATCGTTGTTGTTTCTTGTTTGCAATCGATGGACTTCTTAACCCCCCAATAAATTGGGGGGTTGGGGGAATCAATAATGTAGCGCCTCACAACCCAAATGGTATTCGTTTGTGTAGTCGCGACTTTAGTTGTCAGGCGTTTTTATTGGACCCAAAAAGTGAATTGGATTGACGAGAAAACATCTATTAAGCCTTTTTATAGATGCGGATATAGTCAACATCCAAGTAAGTCGGAAATGGGGTGGTGGTGAGAGGACATCCCGCAAAGCTGTTGCAGCTACCCACGAGATTGCCCACCGCCAGAACCATTGGAAAAGCATCAAACTTTTGCGTAGTGGTAAACTTTTGCACGCCATCGACGAGCCATGTCAAGCGTCCGGGTTCCCAAATTACAGTGTATTCATGAAAGTCGTCGGTGTAGTTAGTTTCGTACAGCTTGGAAACTTCTGACTTCTTTTTACCATCCAGCAAATAGTGCTGCGTAAAAATATTTTCGTTAGGGATGTTTCCCCTAAGTTCAGCAAAGTCGATTTCCGGAGGCCATTTAAAGTCCTGTCGCCACAGCGAAATGTAACCTTGGGTACCTTCTCCCTTTTGAAAACGCGCCCGAACTACCCAACGCCCGTAAGTTTGAGCCGTAAGTTGGGTAAACCCGCCTGCGGTATAAGGAAACGTGACTCCATCCTTAGTGATGGTTTCCTTGGCAATCTTGAGGCGCAAGAGTCCGTTTTGTACAATCAGTGCTGAGTTTCCATTCCACCAGGAAACCGCTCCTGCTGTACTCGGTTTACCCCAGTATCGAACGTAATTCGCTTTATCGAGAGAAGTTGAGTTGAACTCATCTGCGAAGGTAAGAGTCCAACCCGGAATATTCGGAGCGCTTCCGGTCGTGGCAGTGATTGCAGAACCTGTTTGGCTCAGGCTCAATATTGGCACGAGCGGTAGCACAAACAGGAACAAAAACACAAGAATTCTTTTCATTTCGATCGTAACGAATTGTTCATGGCTGTTCCTTGCAGGGGATCAGCCTATTTACTCTTCTGACTTGTTGCGATCGCACCGGACACTATCAGGAACCGCCTGCTTGTCTGGGTAATGCTAACTGTCAAGGAATATATTGTTGTTTACGAGTAGTAACTAGATTTCACTCTCAAGAAGCTTCCGTAAATACTTGATAGAAATGTAGTAATATTTAAACAAATTAAGTAGAAATACTTCGATTAATCGCTCAATAATTTGTTGGTTGAAGCAGCCCCAGAGAGCAGCTAGAGTATCTAGCTAAGAAAATCAGCAAGATAAAGACCCAAATTAAATTTCATAGCTGCTAAATTTCAGTTGAAATGACGTTCTTTTTAATGGCAACAAAGCCATGTTGATAACTAAACACGACTCAGAAGCGGTTATACAGCACCCTGCTTTGGCATTCGCAGGCTTGCTATGGTGATTTCAGGTAAATATGAATTCCCACCCTATGACACAGCCCTTTCTGCCCAGGGTTTCCGTAATTGTCCCTATCTACAATGGTGAGGCGGACTTGCCAGACTTAATCGACTGCTTGCGATCGCAAACTTACCCCGCTGAGTCTGTCGAATATTTGCTGGTCGATAATAATAGTAGCGATCGCACTGCCACCCTTCTCCAGTCAGCCGCCGCCTCAGCCGCCGCTGACGGCTTAACCATTCGCCCGATTGCGGAAAACCAAATCCAAAGCTCTTACGCGGCTCGAAACGCCGGAATTCGGGCATCAACGGCTGAAATTTTTGCTTTTACCGACGCCGATTGTCGTCCTCAACCGCAGTGGTTGGCAGACTTGATTGAGCCGTTTGCCAATCCAACGATTGGCATCGTCGTCGGTGAAATTATGGCTTTGCCAGGGAACACCCTGTTAGAACAGTACGCTGACCGAGAAAATGTTTTGTCTCAAAAACATTCTTTAGCAAATCCGTTCTGTCCTTATGGTCAAACGGCTAACTTGGCAATTCGGCGGAAAGCTTTGGAACAGGTAGGTTTGTTTCGCCCTTATCTAACCACTGGCGGCGATGCTGACATCTGTTGGCGTATCCAACGCGAAAGTGACTGGCAATTGCATTTTGCCCCAACTGCTATTGTCCGCCACCGTCACCGCTCCACGTTCCAGGAACTTCAAAGTCAATTGCGTCGCTATGGTCGCTCAAATCGATACTTGCACGAACTGCATGGTGTTAAGCTGACAGCAAACCTGAGTGCAAAGGAATATCTATACCGATTGAGTCGGTGGTTGGTCAAGGAAGTGCCGGTGACAGGTGTGAAAGCGATCGCGGGGAAAGCCGCGCTTGTAGACTTGTTAAGGACTCCGATTAATTTGATCAATGTCCGCGCGAGAGCCGCAGGGCAAAATGAAGCTAGGCTTCCAGAAGCAGCCAAAGTAATTGAGTGGCTGGAAAAACCCCAGGATGTGGAAGTAAATCCATGAAAATCCACCAACGCCACGCATGGCCTGATACGGCTGAGGAAGCGATCGCTATCCAGCAACAACTGAGCAAAGAAGTGATTACTTCAGACCAGTTGGAATCGGTGCAGTATGTCGCCGGGGTCGATATGGGTTTTGAGGAGTCAGGTACCATTAGCAGAGCAGCCGTTGCTGTTCTGAGTTTTCCAGATTTACAGTTACAAGAGCAAGCGATCGCCTTCCGTCCCACTACGTTTCCCTACATTCCCGGATTCCTCTCCTTCCGAGAAATTCCAGCCGTGCTAGACGCCTTAGAAAAAGTCAGCATCACGCCTGACTTAATCCTCTGTGATGGTCAGGGGATCGCCCATCCCCGCCGATTTGGCATCGCCTCCCATCTCGGAGTTCTAATCGACCTTCCCACGATTGGCGTTGCCAAATCTTTGCTCGTTGGTAAGCATGATGAGTTGCCAGTTGAAAAAGGCGCATGGCAACCGTTGCGGTATCGCCGCGAAATCATTGGTGCAGTATTGCGGACGCGCACGGGTGTAAAACCCGTTTATGTTTCTAGCGGACATCGGGTAAGTCTAGAAACGGCGATTGATTATGTGATGCGTTGCACTACGAAATATCGCTTACCAGAGACAACTCGCATTGCTGATAAATTGGCGTCAAATCGATAATGCAAGCTTGAGAGGGATGCGATCGTCGTACAGATTGGTTGCCAAGGGCGATCGCTTCATAGAGTGTCTCAATATAAGCCTTAAATTCAATTCCTAACTTAAACCAATTCTTCTTTTACTTTGATGCCATTCTTCTTCACAATATAAGCGGGAACGCCGACGACCACACAGTTATCAGGAACATTTTTAACGACAACTGCGTTAGCTCCAACCGTAACATTGTTCCCTATCGTTACTCCGCCAATTACTTTAGCACCGGCAGTAATGCGGACATTATCCCCGATTTTTGGACGACTGGTTTTATCTCTATAACCAATTGTCACCTGTTGATTAATCCAGCAATTTTCGCCCATGTCTGCCATAATGATTGTGCTGAAGCCATGCTGGATAAACAGTCCAGGACCAAAATTAGAAGATGTATCTATGAAAAGGTAAGGACAAGATTTATAAAAATAACTGAATAAATACATAAATATCCTGGCGGATAAGTTCCCTTTAAATAATCGATGATAATACAAGTTCCTAAATTCTTTTTGACGATCCAGCAAAGAGAGTAAATTTCCCAAACGTGATTCACCTTTCCAGCCAAATACGTTCACCCAACGCTTTACATCTGCATCAATAATTCCTTTTTCACTGGTTAAAAAGAAAGGAATTAACAAAGGAGAAACCAAAATTATTCCTAGGTTATATAAAGCTTTTCTAAAAAAATCTTTCATGGTTGTTAGAGAGGAAATCTTAGTTAGCGTAAATCATAGCAAAGGTTTTTACGACATACCATAGTTTATTAAGAGGTGTTTCCAATCCGGGGATAATGCTGACTCCAACTAGAATGCAGTCATATTATCAACAATGCAACTACTTTTTTTAGGTTTAATCTAGGCGGTGAGGAGTCAGAAATCATCAACAGGGCAGGAGTTGCCGTTTTCAGTTTCCCAATCTTGCAACTAAAAGAGCAAGCGATCGCTAATTGGTATCAACGCCAGCTATAATTTTATATTTTGCTTCCGTTGACAAAATTATTAAACTGTGCAAGCGAGGTGGTTGGTGCCACCATGAATGCCCAAAGTTAAACAAATTATACGAGAACGACATCGGGAACATAGACAAAGTTTGCCCATAAGTAACGCCTTCTCCTGAAGTAAAGTTGAGCAAAGATAGCGGCTCATCGTCATTTCCCGTAGATTTTCGTTTTTTTAAACTTCCTACACAATTTCAGATTTTTCTTCCAGGTCATGTTAGAAATCAGGACATTAAGACTTGAAGCAGTTTATAGAAAGAAACAATATATAAAGGCTAAGCAATATGAATGAATTAACTTTAGAGTGGCAAGAAGCCGGTCGGGGACAAACCCAAACAATTCACGATCGACAAATCGCTAAACATCCCGGTACTATCCGGATCGGTCGTGACCCAGCTCGATGCGATATCGTTTTGACAGATCCCACGGTATCTGGGCTGCACGTCGAAATATTTTTTAACCCACAGCAGCAAAGCTTTTACTTGCGGAACCTGCGAGAAAGTAATCCGCCGCTAGTGGATGGTCACACCCTCATCCAAGGCGAAGTGCCTCTGAGTCAGGGTAGCACGATCTGTTTAGGACAGATAGAAATCCAGGTGACAAAGGTTTCCTTGGCAGTGGTGAGCGTTCCTCCGACGGTTTTGTTGTCACCGCTGTCACCCGCAGCAGGCAAACCCGCCCCCACCGCCCCTAACCCAGCGGCTGTAACCTATGGTTTGGAATGTTCCAGTTGCCATCGCGTCTCACCGTATAACTTAATGAATTTGGGGTGTCCGTGGTGTGGCACATCCCTAGCAGCAGCATTGAGCGTTTTAGTCACTCCTAGCAGCAACTAATCAACCATGAATCCAGCACCCATGCGCCTTCGCCTCAGCTGGGACGATCCAGGAACGGGAGAACGGAAAGAACCGACGCTGGCAGTTCCAATCGCACTGGGACGGGAATTTAATCAGATGCCAGGGGAAATGAATGGGCATCGCGTCTCCCGATTAACCCTCAATAGTCTTGAGGTTTCCCGCTTCCACGCCCTGATTGATATGGACGCTGGCGGGTTGGTGGTTATTGACCAAAACAGCAGCAACGGCACCTTGATTAATGGACAACGTCAGACGCGCAGTGTTCTGGGGAATGGCGACTCGCTGCAAATTGGCCCTTATTACATCAGCGTTACCTTCGCTGCCAATCCACCTGCGTCGCCCCCCTCTGGCAATTCTCAGATTTTCTTTCACCCAGACACGGATCTCCCTGACCCCAGGATTAGTCATCCGGCACCCCTGCCTCCGCTTGCTTCCCCCGCGCAACCAGGGGGAACGGCAGCGTTTCCTCCACCGGCTTTTCAGGCGCAGCAAGTCGTCGTGCAAGACCTTCATGCCACTGGATTGCGGGTGGATGAAGTGGACTATGCCGCTGTTGGGGGCGGTTTGGGCAGCTTTGTCTGGGTAGATTTATTAAGAATTTACGGGGTGAAAAGCAGTCAGATTGTGGCTTTGGGAATGGAACCCCAACCGTATGCTCGTTACAAGCGGCTGTGCATGAATTCGCAAATTCCTCTGTACGAACGCCTGCGGTCAAATTCAGATTCTTGCCCCGATAATATTTGGGGTTGGCCTAGCTATGCCCTGCGAGAAGCTGGGCACGATTTGCTCAAGGGAAGCATAGGAACAGCATTCGGGTATTTGTGGCAGGTATTTGCCGAACCGGCTTTTGCCCAAACTTATACCCCTCGTGCGGGTAATGTCTTTGACGCCCTTGATAGGGAAGCAAAACGGATTGGTTGGGAACAGATGTTTCGTTACGCCAGCGTCCGTTCGATTCGGAAAACTGAGGATGGACGATATGCGATCGCTTATTCTCGTACCAGTGCCAACCAGCGCGACCATGCTTTCTTAATTGCCCGCAACGTACAACTCGCCACCGGCTACCCGGCGATTCAGTTTCTCCCGGATTTGCAAGCTTACCGGGAAAAAACCAATGATTTTAAGTCCGTCGTTAATGCCTACGAAGAACATAACCACGTCTACGAGCATTTAGAGAAATTTGGCGGTACTGTGATGATTCGGGGGCGGGGGATTGTCGCTTCGCGGATCGTACAGCGAATTTATGAAGCCAGGGCAAAAAATCCAAATATCTCGCTGCTACACTTGATGCGATCGCCGAAACCCCAAGGCAACAAGTTTGGGCGATCGCAACGGTCTGTTGAAAATCACTACGAATTTCAACCCTTTAACTGGCCTAAAGCCACTTGGGGCGGTGAATTGCGGATAATGCTTGAAAAAGCAGCACCCGAACAGCGAAAGCGCCTACTCGCAGATTGGGGCGGCACCACCACAGCTGACCGTCAGGATTGGCGACGCATGGTTGAAGAAGGCATCCGTCAAGGCTGGTATCAAATTACCTTTGGGGAAGTGGAACGAGTCGAACGCAACCCTCACTCGTCAGGAATTGAGCGCACCGTTACCTATATTCAAGAAAAAGGATTAAAAGGACAAATTCGCCTCGAAGCTGACTTTATCATTGACGCCACCGGACTCGATGCCAAAGTCAAAGCGAATCCCCTCCTGAACGACCTTGTCACCCATTACAAACTCCCCCTCCATGAAAATGGGCGGATAGCTGTTGCCAACAATTTTGAACTTGTCGAAATGCGATCGCCGCAGGGTCGGATGTATGCTGCTGGTGCCATGACCCTCGGTGGGCCTTACGCCGCTGTTGATAGCTTCTTAGGGTTGCAATATGCAGCACTTTGTGCAGTTGATAGTCTGTCGGCAGCTCGTGCCCCTGGAATCCATCGATTGAACTTTTTAAGTTCTTTTGGGCAATGGATAAAATGGGTCGCGAACCAAGCACCGTAAATTTACTAAACTTGCTCTGGGTACTCAACGGATTGTCAGAGTAGATTTCAGCAATATTGCTGATTCATCTAGAAGCGGGCAAGCAGAAAATATAGATAGATACTGAAAGAAAGTTGACTCCATCAATAACTGCCGTCATAGCCCTGAGCGAGCCAAAAATATGCGAGTCCATTGCACTTATCGGAATGGAGGCCATAAAGTGCGAAAACTCAAAATTTTTAACGAAGTTTTACCTGAAGTCAGGCTGTTCAAGTGTAAAGAAGCCGAGATGAGCAGCAGCTACCTTCTAGAAGATTTAACGATGAAGGAAATCGCTGACTACATGGGTTTTGGCTGTATTTCCGACCCCGAAGAAGCAAATGTCATGTCTGAAACGACAGGGTTGCCAATTGTTGGAAATTCTGTGTGGGTGAAATGCCCATCTAAGCTAGAAGTCGGAACAGTCTATGAAGGTCATTTACGCAAGAAAGAAACGTCCGGACTGCCCGAACTGAAGCTTGAAAACTGATGCGGTAAGTGGATTAAAAATTTACCATGACTCCGACACTCTTCGGTCGTTGGCAAACCCGATTATTTCTACTAGCAACACTGGGCACGTTGGTAACGTTGCCCTTTGCTTTGGGCGTCATTGGTCCCGGTGCCGACTCGCTTTTTTTCTGGATACTAGGGTATGTTGCGGTCTTTGGACTCGGCTGGGATCTCCTATATGACTATATCCAGAAATTCCGTTGGGATCGAGATTGGCCTGGAGCTTTACAGTTGCTTGCCGGTATTTGGGAAGCAGTTTTTATCGGGTTGCTGGTGAAAATATTTAGCTTACCGGGTGTAGGACGGGAGCTGCCGTTGCAATGGTTTGTGCTGCACTACAGTCTCGTGTGGCTGAGCGTCTATCTGGCGTCGCATACCATCATGCGAATTTTATTTCCGCGTTGGCGTTTCCACGGGGGTCAGTTAATCTGACGAACGTTGCAGCGGATTGAATCCGGTTTATTAAAAAATCTAAAAATTAGCAGGGTTTATTCGGCGTTACACGCTCAAAGAATCATAATGATTCGTAGGGCGGACAACACCACCCTACAAAAAGCCCATGACTCAAGCGATATCGGGGGGCAAATTTCTGGGATTAGAGTTGAAGGAAGGCCAGTGTTGTTGCCGGTGTTCTTTAATCCGGTTCAGCAAATTTTCCCGAAAAATTTCAGCCCCGGTGGTACGATTACCGGGAGTTTCAAAGAAAATCGTGCTATCAACAATATCTCTGCCAACCATTTCAAACAAAATGTGAGTTACAGGTTCTGGCAAGGCAATAATTTCCGGATCTGGCACGGAAGAGAAAAGGTTGGCGTCTTCTAAAGTTGAAAAGGCGTGTATCACATTTTTTTCGAGATTGACTTGGGCGCGATTGCTAAGGGTCGTCAACAGCCAACCATCTTCCTGACTCTGGAGAATGTAATACTCGGAATGTTGCAGCTCAGTCGCATAGTCTACAAGAACGGGTGCGATTTCCGTAATCCACTTAGGTGGGATGCGATAGAGGGACGCTTTGTCAATCAGAGCTTGAATTTGTTGGTCTAAGTTCATAAGGACTATTTGGGGTCTTCTGCCGTTAACGTGTCGTAGTTGGGTATGCTAGGGTTTTGACAACAATCAGCCATTGTGGGGAAATCTACCAGAGAGTGGTGGATGCAATCTTTCAACTACTATTTAACGAACTCCGAGAGTCATCCAAGGCGTCGGAGCAGAACTGTCGTGAGGTTGCGGCGCGCATCTCTAGCGAAGTCGCCCGGATTTGCACTGAGAGTAAGCGCATCCAGGACTCAGGAGACATCGAAACCTGGGCAACAACATTGGCTCGTCTTCGCCTGAAACAATGTCTTCATTATTACCAAATGGGGGCACACCGGGGACGGGTAGAGTTACACAGCACCCTCAGTGCGATTATCTATCGCTACATTACACCGTCGCAGGTGCCTACGAGCTACCAGGCGCGGCTGACTCTGATAGAAGATTTCTTACAGGGATTTTATGCTGAGTCCTTAAATGCATTTCGACGAGAAAGCGGAATGGGTCCGGCGTATCGTCCTCATACTTTGTTAGAACTGGCAGAGTATATGGCTTTTGCTGAGCGCTACGGCAAGCGGCGCATTCCTTTGCCCGGTCATCGCACTCAGCAATTAATCATCCTGCGGGCGCAAACTTTTTCGCAACAACAACCCCCGGAAACTTCCGTAGATATGGAGCAAGCGGCAGAGGGATCTGCCACTGATTCCGACTCGGTTTGGAATGAAGCGACGGTGCAGCAGGTGCGGGAGGCGATGGTCGCTCACGAATCCGAACCCCTGGAAAAAAGCCTGCGCCAGACGGTGATTAAGGAGTTGCTGGCTTATCTGAAAGAGCGCCAGCAAACTGAATGCGCCGATTATTTTACTTTGCGTCTGAAAGATTTATCCGCCGGGGAAATTGAAGCAATTTTAGGTTTGACGCCGCGCCAAAGGGATTATTTGCAGCAACGCTTCAAATATCATTTGATTCGATTTGCTCTTTCCCAGCGCTGGGAACTGGTGCATCAGTGGTTGGAAGCAGATTTAGAACGGAATTTGGGTTTGACGCCGCAACAGTGGCAAACATTTCAAGGAATGCTGAGCCAAGAGCAGGCGGAATTACTACGATTAAAGCAACAGGGATTCCCAAATGCAGCGATCGCTCAAACTTTGGGTTGTACGGTCTCCCAGGTTGAGAAGCGGTGGTTCAAGCTGCTAGAGATTGCCTGGGAAATTCGCAATCGTTCAGTATCCGGAGCAAGTGCATCTCAAGATGAATAGTGACCTAGACAACAATTCCGAAGCGATCGAAAACCGCTTTCTGGCAAGTCTGCTAGAGGATGGCGATCCTCTAGCAGCGCCACCACCCCAAGAGCCGCCTGCTCCTACAGACGACTTGGTGGCGGCAGAGCTGGAATTGGATGCGTTAGACCCACTGGATTCAGAAGACTTGAGCGTAGTGACCGACCACTTCGGTGAAGCGACCCAAGGCTGTCAACCACTCAACTTGGGAGGAGAAATACCGACTGTGCAAAATCGTTTCCATGCGCTTTTGAAGCGCAAACTACAAACAGAAATTGAACGGAATCCGCCCCTGTTTCCCTGGGAGACGGAAATTCGTAATTATGAACCTGACTATTCAGACAGCGAAGTAAACAGCTGGGTTCCCCTATGGGCACCGCAGCTCTCTAACTTCAGTCTGCCAGTCACCCTACCCGAAACGGTTTTAACACAACTGCTAAACTCTTGCCAGGAGGCGATGCAGTCGCCGCTGCAACAGGGAGCAAAAATGGTGCGTGCCGCCAGTGCCTTATTTCCAGGGCAACCCCAGGCACTGAACCAGTTAGCAGGATTGGTGCTGCTCTATCCGACCCGTTCTCCTCAAGAGCAGCAACTGTTTACAAATCGTTATGAAGAGGCGACAGACAGCCAACAAATGGCGCTGTCCTTATTGGCGGCTAGAGAAATCATCAACGCGCTGACGCTGCCTGTATCGCCGGATCGGCAGCCGGTAGAGCGGCAGTGGCAGACGACAGTTGGACTGATGACTCTCAGGGCAGAATATCAGTTAGAGGGGCGGGTTCCCAGATGCCGGATTGAGACGCGCTTGCCTCGCGGCGGTAGGTTAACCTTACGAACCCCGCAAGGCTTGGCAACGGCACAGCGCACTTATCCGGGCTATTTGAGTGTAGAATCCTTTGATTTGGAACCCAACCAGACTTATCCTCTGGAAATTCAGTTTCAGGAACTGGATCGGCAACCGCTGATTTTTGCGATCGCGGTCGGTAACTAAATGGCGAATGGCGAATGGCTAACTGTGATAGAACAATTAGCAATGAGCAATTAGCGATTGACCAATCACCAGTATGCGGCGTCTACCAGTTTTTAATCAGTTTAGGCAGCGGCTAGCGGCGATGCCGATGCCCGAAACGGAAGAATCCATTCTGTTGCGGGTGCTGGTGCAGGCGCTCGTGGTGGTAGGAATCATTGCGACGGATGTGGCAGCCGAGACGCAGATTAGCTTGTGGGCTGTGCCGCTCAGCATTGCCGGGGCGACGTGGAGTTGGTATCGACGACGCGATCGCAATGTGCCAGTGAAGTTCTTACTGGCGATTGGAATGTTGGTGGCACTGGCAGTTTTCTTGAGAAATCTGTTTGGTCAATTGAACGATACCCGGCTGGTGCTGGCAGAGTTGTTAATTCATCTGCAAGTGCTGCACAGCTTCGATCTACCTCGTCGCAAGGACTTGGGCTATTCGATGGTAATCGGGCTGATTTTATTGGGTGTTGCTGGGACGGTGAGCCAGACGTTCGCTTTTGCACCCATATTGCTATTATTCTTAGGCATCGGGCTGCCGGTATTGGTGCTAGATTACCGTTCGCGGCTCGGTTTGGAACACTTAAAAATGAAAAATGAAAAATTAAAAAAGGGGAATTCCCCAATTTTTAATTGGAAATTTTTCAGTATCAACTTTTTAGCGATTGTAGGACTGGGGCTGACCATTTTTGCCCTGATGCCTCGGTTTCCTAGCTATCAGCTACAGACATTTCCCGTCAGTGCCCCCAGCAATCTCGCCCAAAAGGATTTTCCCAGCAATAACCGTGGCATTGTCAACCCTGGTAAACAAGGCAAGGGAGGTTCTGGTAGCGGGTCAAACCAAGACACTGGCCCTGGCAATGTCGATGATACCTTTTACTACGGCTTTAACAGCAAGATTAACCAGAACCTGCGGGGAGAGATGAAGCCCAAGGTTTTGATGCGGGTACGCTCCCAGTCAGAGGGATTTTGGCGGGTGCTGGGGTTCGACCGCTACACGGGTCAAGGTTGGGAGATTTCACGCGACAATCAAACGCAGACGGTACAACGTCCACCTTGGTCATACCGATTTTTTATCCCTAGGCAGTTTATTACTGGGAAAACCAGGGAAGTGATTCAGACCTACACTGTGGTGTCTGATATGGCGAATCTGCTGCCAGCCCTGGCGTTTCCCAAGGAACTCTACTATCCCACGCAAAGAGTGGCACTGGATACAGAAGGCAGCGTGCGATCGCCTGCACTGTTGCAGGAGGGACTCACGTACACGGTAGTTTCAGAAGTTCCTTACCGCGATCGCACTCGCTTGGGGCAGGCGTCCACGGACTATTCCAAACCCATCCGAAATTACTATCTGCAAGTTCCTCCGCAAATTGCTGACAAAGTGAGGCAGCTAACGGAAGAAATCTTAGCGAAGTCAAGAAAACCCATCACTTCGCCTTACGAAAAAGCCCTCTACTTGGCTCAATATCTCAAACAAAACTACACAATTCCACCCGATCCCAATAGCTTGCCATTTTTGGATGAAAACGAAGACTTAGTAGAGGCGTTTCTTTTCAAGTACAAAGGCGGCTATCCAGACCACTTTTCCAGCGTCCTCACGATCATGTTGCGCTCGATTGGCATCCCGGCGCGACTGGTGGGGGGCTTTGCCCCTGGCGAGTTCAATCCCTTCACTGGCTTATACATCGTCCGCAACACTGATGCCTATATGATGACGGAGGTGTATTTTCCGAGTAACGGTTGGTTTGCTTTCGATCCGATTCCCACGCATCCACTCATCCCTCCTTCAATTGAAGAAGACCAAACTTTTAGCGTGTTGCGCCAATTCTGGAAGTGGGTAGCTGGTTGGTTGCCTTCGCCACTCACCAGTTGGTTGAATAACGTGTTCGGTGCAATTACTACCTGGCTGATTGGGGGAATCATCTGGCTGTGGGCGCTGTTATCTAGGGGTTGGGTGGGCTTGTTCGCCGGTCTCATCTTAGCCATTTGCTTGGGTTTCTTGGGCTGGCTGGCTTGGAATGGTGTGCGTGTATGGCTGTATCGTCGCTGGTTAGCGAAGCTGCCTCCAATGGAAAGTCTTTATCAGGAAATGTTGGCAAATCTACGCACTCAGGGATATGCCAAACATCCAGCCCAGACGCCCTTGGAGTACGCTTATCTGGCGTATCAACACCAGCCACCAGAATCTGCTAAGGCAATTGACGAGATTACCCAAGCTTATGTCAGTTGGCGCTATGGTAAACAGAATCCTAATGTAAATCAGTTGCGGCTGCGGCTGCGAGAGTTGAAAAAATCTCAGTTGAAGAAGCGTTGGCAGCAGCGCCAAGATTTAAAGCTGAAGACCTCAGGGGGTAACAGGAAGCTTGAAGCAGATGTGTAGCAAGGGATAGAGTCGCTAAGCACAAAAAAAGATAGGCTTGATACTTGACCACAAGCCTATCCCAAAAAATGCTGCCTCCATTCTACCAAGCTCATCTCCACCAGTGCCTCAGTCCTCGCCATTACTTGCTCGTGAATCTGCTAGTGTTGCTATTGCAATGGCACAAACAAGGG